>JBGSKP010000348.1:0-14123 GCA_041741175.1 Thiocapsa sp.
GCGGCTTCACGCGCAGCCCGAAGGCGACGTTCTCGAGCACGGTCATGTGACGAAAGAGCGCATAGTGCTGGAAGACGAACCCGACCCGGCGTTGGCGCACATGCGTGTCGGAGGCATCCTCGCCCTCCAGGATGACGCGGCCGGAGTCGGCTGTCTCCAGGCCCGCGATGACGCGCAACAGCGTTGTCTTGCCGCAACCCGAAGGTCCCAGCAGCGCCGTCAAGGCACCGGTCGGGAAATCGAGCGACACCTGATCCAGCGCGACAAATTCGCCGAATTGCTTATGAATCTCTTTGACTTGAATGCTCATGGATGGGTCCTTAGACGGTGTCCCGAAGGCCTCCCTCGACCTTCCATTCGATGAAGGTCTTCAGCCCCAGGGTCACCAGCGCCAGCAGCGCTAGCAGCGAGGCCACCGCGAAGGCCGCGGCGAAATTGTATTCGTTATAGAGGATCTCGACGTGCAGGGGCATGGTGTTGGTCTGGCCGCGAATATGGCCGGAGACGACGCTCACCGCACCGAACTCGCCCATCGCGCGGGCGTTGCACAGGATCACGCCGTAGAGCAGGCCCCATTTGATGTTGGGGAGCGTCACCCGCCAAAAGGTCTGCAAACCGTTGGCGCCGAGCACGACGGCGGCCTCCTCTTCCTCGCGACCCTGCGCCTCCATCAACGGGATCAGCTCGCGAGCGACGAAGGGAAAGGTGACGAACACGGTCGCCAGGACAATCCCGGGGACGGCGAAGATGATCTTGATGTCATTCTCGAACAGCCAGGCACCGAACCAGCCGTGGGCGCCGAACAACAGGACGAAGATCAAGCCCGCGATCACCGGCGAGACCGAGAAGGGCAGATCGATCAGGGTGGTCAGAAAGCGCTTGCCGCGGAACTCGAATTTGGCGATTGCCCAAGCCGCGGCGACCCCGAACACCAGATTGACCGGCACCGAGATGGCCGCCACCAGCAGCGTCAGCCGCACCGACGACAAGGCATCCGGGTCGGTGATGGCTGTGAGATAGGTCAGCCAGCCCTTGCGCAGGGCCTCCGTGAAGACCGCGATCAGCGGCATCAGCAAGAACAGCAGGAAAAAGGTCAGCGCCGCCGTCAGGATCAGCCACTTCACCCAATCCGTCTCGCGGGTTGCAGGATTGGTCTCGTAACGACGGGCATCGCCCCGCCCGTACACGGCGCAGACGGCAGCCATCAGCGGTTCCTCCCGGTCCGTTTCGCGCTCCAGGCCTGCAACAGGTTGATGGCCAGAAGCATGAGAAACGAAAAAACCAGCATGACGACCGCCACGGCGGTCGCGCCGGCATAGTCGTACTGCTCGAGCTTGGTGATGATGATGAGCGGCGTGATCTCGGACACCATCGGGATGTTGCCGGCGATGAAGATCACCGACCCGTACTCGCCGACCGCCCGGGCAAAGGCCAGCGCGAAACCGGTCAGGAGGGCCGGCAACAAGGTCGGCAGAAGTACCTTGGTGAAGGTCTGCAGCCGGTTGGCGCCCAAGCTCGCCGCGGCCTCCTCCAGCTCGGTCTCGAGGTCTTCGAGGATGGGTTGAACGGTGCGCACCACGAAGGGGACGCCGATGAACACCAAGGCCACCAGCACACCGAGCGGGGTGAAGGCGACCTTGATGCCGAGCGGCGCGAGCAGGCTACCGATCCAGCCATTGCCGGCATAGAGCGCGGTGAGGGCGATGCCGGCCACCGCGGTCGGCAGCGCGAAGGGCAGATCCACCAGCGCGTCGATCAGCTTCTTACCCGGGAAGCTGTAGCGAACCAGCGACCAAGCCAACATCAGTCCAAAGACCGCATTGATCGCCGCAGCCAGCAGCGAGGCACCGAACGAGAGCTTGTAGGTGGCCACCACCCGCGGGGAGGAGACAATGGCCCAGAACTCGCCCCAGGACAGGGTCGCCGTCTTGATGAAGACCGCCGACAGCGGAATCAGCACGATGAGCGACAGATAGACCAGAGTGTAGCCGAGTGCAAGGCCGAAGCCGGGCAGCACGCGGGTCTGACGCGTCGGGTTAAAGAAGGTCACAACGCCCATTATGGCTTTACCGGGTTCGGACCAAGGGTGCCAACATCGGCGAAGGGTCTGGAATCCAATGTCATGGCAGCTGGTCTCGGGATTCGGAGAACGGGTCCAGGCTAGTGCAAGACGGACCTCTCCGGAACCGTCGAATCCTGATTTGGTTATCAGGTTTGACGATAAGAGCGGGTGCCCCGGGATCGCGCCGGGCCGCGTCTGCTGCGCCGCCGGTGATACCTGCAAGGCCGAGCCGACGCGAACGGACTCGCGTCGCGCCGAACGCAATTAAACCGCGCCCGGTGCGGTATGCGTCATGTGTTGGAGTAGCTTGGGCGCGGCAGCTCCGACGACTGTCGGAGCTGCCGCGGTTTAAACAACATTAAGTTTTAAACCGCGTCTCACCGAGATCGAGGACGTCTCCAAAGCCAAGCGCAAAATGAAATGGCGCATGTCGCGCTGGACGCGGTTTAAGTCGATAAGCTTTGCGGATTTCGTGATTGGGCACGGCTCGGCGATGGTGCTTCAATCCGGGTCTCGATCCCTTCTCGACAGCCAAAAGGACCAAACCATGATCGTCACATTCCCCCCGAAATCCATACTCGCCGCCGCTGCGCTGAGCCTGTCGACCCTCGGCATCGCACAGGCCGAAACCACGCTGCTCAACGTCTCCTACGACCCGACGCGCGAGCTCTACCAGGAATTCACCCCGGCCTTCAGCAAACACTGGCAGGAGAAGACCGGCGAGAAGGTCACGATTCAACAGTCCCACGGCGGGGCCGGCAAGCAGGCGCGCGCGGTCATCGACGGATTGGAAGCCGATGTCGTGACCCTGGCACTGGCCTACGACATCGATGCCATCGCCGCGCAAGGATTCCTGGCCGAGGACTGGCAGTCACGCCTGCCTCTGAACAGCTCGCCCTACACCTCGACCATCGTCTTCCTGGTCCGCCAGGGCAATCCGAGAGGAATCAAGGACTGGGGAGACCTGGTCAAGGAGGGGGTCGCCGTGATTACGCCCAATCCCAAGACCTCGGGCGGAGCGCGCTGGAACTATCTGGCGGCATGGGCCTGGGCGGAGAAGGGATACGGCGGCGACGAGGCCCGGGTGAAGGACTACATTGCGCGACTCTACAAGAATGTCCCGGTGCTCGATTCAGGTGCCCGCGGCTCGACCACCACCTTCGTGCAGCGTGAGCTCGGCGATGTCTTGCTCTCCTGGGAGAACGAGGCGTTCCTTGCACGCAAGGAGTTTGGCGAGGACAAATTCGAGATCGTCGTCCCGTCCCTGTCGATCCTCGCCGAGCCGCCGGTCACGGTGGTGGATCGCACCGTCGACAAGAAGGGAACCCGCGCCGTGGCGACGGCCTATCTGGAATTCCTCTACTCGCCCGAAGGCCAGGCGCTTGCCGCCAAACACTTCTATCGTCCCACCGACCCGGAGGTCGCGGCACAGTACAAGGATCGGTTCGTCCAGGTCGATATGGTGAGGATCGAGGACCTGGGCGGCTGGAAGGCCGCCCAGGAGAAACACTTCGCCGACGGCGGCATCTTCGATCAGATCTACAGCGTTCGCTGATCGACGCCATGTCGGACGGAGCGTGAGCGAGGCACGGCGTTCGCAACCAGCCGCCACGCAGGCGGTTGGGCCTCGCTCCCGCTCGGCCCAACCTACGCCGTTTTCTCGGGTGAACGCATTCGCCGATTACAGCGACATCGACAAGGACTCGATGATCGCCTCGGCTGCCTCCTCGGCCGAGAGCCGGGTCGTATCGATGCGGATCTCGGGGGCTTCGGGCGGCTCGTAGGCGCTGTCGATGCCGGTGAAGTTCTTGAGCTCGCCCCGGCGCGCCTGCTCGTAGAGTCCCTTCGGATCGCGGCGCTCGGCAACCGCGAGCGGCGTGTCGATGAACACCTCGATGAAGTCGCCGTCCGGAAAGAGCTGCCGCACCATCCGCCGTTCGCTGCGGAAGGGGGAGATGAAGGCCGTCAACACGATCAGACCCGCGTCGGTCATGAGCTTGGCCACTTCTCCGATACGGCGGATGTTTTCCACCCGATCGGCATCGGTGAAGCCGAGATCCCGATTGAGTCCATGGCGGACATTGTCGCCGTCCAACAGGAAGGTATGCCGGCCAAGGGCGTGGAGCTTCTTTTCCACCAGATTGGCGATGGTCGTCTTGCCCGATCCCGACAAGCCGGTAAACCAGAGCAGGCGCGGCGTCTGGTTCTTCATCGCCGCGTGGGCCGCGCGATCCACGTCGATCGTCTGCCAGGGCAGGTTGTGGCTGCGCCGCAGGGCGAAATGGATCATGCCGGCGCCGACGGTCGCGTTGTTCAGGCGGTCGATCAGGATAAAACCGCCGAGATCCGGATTCTCTGTATAGGGCTCGAACGGAATTGCCTTATTGGTGGCGATATTGCAGACGGCGATGGCGTTCAGCCCCAGCGTCTTGCCGGGCTCATGGGCCATGGTGTTGACGTTGATCTGGTACTTTTCGCTGGTCACGGTGAGCGTCGCCTGTGTGGTCCCGATCTTCATGACGTAGGCGCGCCCCGGGATCATCGGCTCTTCGGCCATCCAGACGATGGTGGCCTCGAACTGATCGGCAACCTCCACGGGTTGGTCTGCACTGGTGATGATCTGGCCGCGCGAGCAGTCGATTTCGTCCGCCAGCGTCAGAGTGACCGATTGACCGGCACCCGCCTCATCCAGATCGCCGTCCAAAGTCACGATGCGCGTGACGGTGGACGCCGTGCTACCAGGCAAGATCCGCACCGCGTCACCCGGCTTGATGCAGCCGCTGGCGATCTGACCCGAGAAGCCGCGGAAGTCCAGGTTGGGACGGTTCACCCACTGCACCGCCATGCGGAATGGCCGTTCGATCATCCGGGCCTGGTCGATCTCGACCGTCTCCAGGTAATCGAGCAGGGTCGGGCCTTGATACCAGGACGTGGCATCGCTCTTGGACGTGATGTTGTCGCCCATCAAGCCCGAGATGGGAAATGCCTGGATGTGGCCGATCCCGATCTGATCGGCGAAGGCGCGATAGTCGTCGATGATGGCGTCGAATCTGGCCTGATCGTAGTCGATCAGATCCATCTTGTTGATGGCCAGGACAATGTTGCGTATCCCCACAAGATGGGCCAGGAAGCTATGACGCCGGGTCTGGGTCAGGACGCCTTTGCGCGCGTCGATCAGGATAACGGCCAGATCGGCGGTGGAGGCGCCGGTCACCATATTGCGCGTGTATTGCTCGTGGCCAGGCGTGTCCGCGACGATGAACTTGCGCGCGTCGGTCGCAAAAAACCGATAGGCGACATCGATGGTGATGCCCTGCTCGCGCTCGGCGGCCAGGCCGTCGACCAGCAGAGCAAAATCGATCCCCTGCCCCTGGGTGCCGACCCGCTTGGAATCGGCTTCAAGCGCCGCGAGCTGGTCTTCGAAGATCATCTTGCTGTCGTAAAGAAGGCGACCGATCAGGGTCGATTTACCGTCGTCGACGCTGCCGCAGGTGATGAAGCGCAGCATCGTCTTGTGCTGGTGCTTCTCCAGATAGGCATCGATGTCTCGGGCGATCAGTTCGTCGGTCTGGTAGATGTCGGCGCTCATCAGAAGTACCCCTCCTGTTTCTTCTTTTCCATGCTGGCGGACTGATCGTGGTCGATGGCGCGACCCTGGCGTTCGGAGGTCGTCGTCAAGAGCATCTCCTGGATGACTTCGGTCAGGGTCGTGGCCTCGCTCTCGACCGCCCCGGTGAGCGGATAGCAGCCGAGCGTGCGGAAGCGGATCGAGCGCAGCCGAACCTCCTCGCCGTCCTGCAACGGAAAGCGATCATCATCGACCATGAGGATCAGGCCATCGCGGATCACGGTCGGACGCGGTGCGCTGAGATACAGCGGGACGATCTCGATCTGCTCAAGATGGATGTACTGCCAGATGTCGAGTTCGGTCCAGTTCGACAGGGGAAAGACGCGAATGCTCTCGCCCTTGGCCTTGCGCGCGTTATAGAGCTTCCACAGCTCGGGACGCTGACTCTTGGGATCCCATCGGTGATTGGCCGAACGGAAGGAGAAGATGCGCTCTTTGGCGCGGCTCTTTTCTTCGTCGCGACGCGCGCCGCCGAAGGCCGCGTCGAAACCGTACTGATCGAGCGCCTGCTTGAGCCCTTCGGTCTTCCACATGTCGGTGTGCAGGGCGCCATGATCGAATGGGTTGATGCCACGTGAAACGGCTTCGGGGTTACGGTAGACGAGCAGCTCCATCCCCGCATCCTTCGCGGCCTTTTCGCGCAACCGGTACATGTCCTGAAACTTCCAGGTGGTATCGACATGCAGGAGCGGAAACGGCGGCGGCGAGGGGCAAAACGCCTTCTTCGCCAGATGCAGCATCACAGCTGAATCCTTGCCGACCGAGTAGAGCATGACGGGGCGCTCCACCTCGGCCACCACCTCGCGCATGATGTGGATGCTTTCCGATTCGAGTCGTTGCAGATGTGTCAGGGTAGTCATGAGGGACGAACCAAGGGGTTGGCGAAACTGATCGGGACATCGGCCGCTGCGGCCCGGTCGGCGCAGCGGCTGTAGGGGCTTGGGCACTGATGTCAATTAGCCGGAGTCTATCAGGTGAAGCGTACTTGTCGGGGCGGTCTGTCCGGTCGGCGTATCAATACTCAGAATACATACGTGGCGGTGACGCCCACGAGGTAGGTTATCCCGGCGGCCGGCGCGAAGTAGCGGTCGTTGGCGTCGTTGACAACGACAGCACCGATGTAATCGCGATCGAGCAGGTTTTCGACGCGCAGAAACTGGGAGACCTCCAACGGCCCCCACTGTTGGCGAAAGCCGCCGCGCAGATTGATCGTCCAATATTCGCCTGCTGTGGCGCTGTTCAGATCATCGACATCGACCTTGCCCTGCCCGTAAACATCGATTGCCCCCGTAAAGCCGGTCGGTGCGTGCGCGTAGGACAGCTCCCCGAACACTGTGAAAGGCGGAACGCCCGGAATGCGGTTGCCGGCAGGGACAGCGGCGACGTTCAGCAAAGGGGACAGCGTTCGGCAGGGCGTTTGGGTGCAGCCGAGGTAGCTCTCCGAGAAGCGGGCATCGAGATAGGTCGCCGCCAGATAGCCCGCAAAACCCTGTCCGAGGTCAGCCTCCAGCAGCAGCTCGATCCCTTGCCGACGCGAGGCCGGAGCGTTCTGGTAGGTGGCGCGCCCTCCCTGGTTCGTCGCCACGGTCAGTTCATTATCGGTGTCGATCTGGAAGAGGGCCAGGTTCAGGCGGGTCTCCGCCCCCAGCCTGAGCTTGGCTCCGATCTCAGAGTGCAGACTCAGGGCCGGTCGCAGCCCCAGATTCAGACCCGCGCCGCCGTCGGGGCGATAGGCCAGCTCGGCGAAGGTCGGCGTCTCGAACGTCCGGCCGATGTTGGCGTAGACGTTTGCCGTCGTGGTCGGACTGAAGACCAGACCGAGCACCGGCGTCCAGGCGCCATAGGTCTGTTGTCCGCTGTCGTCGGGATTCAGCGTGGTCGGCGTGATGGGCAACGACGTGCCGCTGCAGGTGCCGGGTCGGGCGCCGGGTGCGGTGACCCAATCGGGCGTGCAGATGAACCGGTCGGCGGAGTCGAAGCTGACCTGGGTGTAGCGCAGCCCCGGATCCAGACTCCAGCCGGGGGTGAATTCCCAGGCCCCCTGAATGAACAGGCCCTTACTGGTCACGCGGTTGTCTTCGTTGCGCTTGAGGGCGGCGCGCTCGCCGAAGTCGTTGAGATAACCGCGGCGATCCTCTGCCGAGTGCTCGTACTCCCCACCCAGGATCAGGCTCAACGGGCCCTCGCCCAGATGCGTCTCGCGGATCCACCAGAGGCTGCCGCCATAGAATCGGCGATCGAAGACGCTGACGCCGCCCGAGGAGGTAATGGCATTCTGGCTGAAGAGGGGCACCGCGAGATACTGCTCGTTCGAGCGCCGTCCGACATAGGACATGAGGCGCAGGCTGTCGCTCTCCGTCAGGGGCTGCTCATAGACCAGACCACCCTGAAGATTATCCAGGGTGCGGCGGGTCTGGAAGGTTAGGGCGACGGGCTGGGCCTGGCGCCGATCCTGCGCAACCTGTTCGGCGGTGAGGCCCAGGGGGTCCCGGCTCTCGGGTTGATCGAGCTGGTTGGCGATCAGGCTCAGGGTGCCGCCGTTCTCCAAGGCCCAGCGGGCCTTGGCGTTGAGCTGCTCTTTACTCGCCTGACTCCAGTGGCGATAGCCGTCGGTCTGCATCCGGTAGCTGTCGAAGAGACCATTGAGCGGACCGACCTCGCCGCCGGCCTTCAGACCCTGGATCCAGGTCCCGTCGCTTCCGCCCATCAACCGCAGCGACACCGTAGGCCGGGGCGGGCCCTCTTCGGTGGTGGTCTGCACGACGCCCCCGGCGTGGTTCCCGTAGAGGGCGGAGAAGGCACCACGCATGACCTCGATGTCGCGCGCCGAGCCCAGGTCGAAGAGGCCCGGACCGCCTTGTCCATCCGGCGTGCTGGCCGGGATCCCGTCCGCGATGAGCTTCACCCCGCGCGTGCCGAACTGCGAGCGTCCACCGAAGCCGCGGATCATGATCTGTTCCTCCTGAGCCAGCGTTCCGCGGTGGGTGACGACCGTACCCGGCACACGTGTCAGTACCTCCGACACCCGCACCCGGGGCTGTTGATCCTGGATGATCGGCGCATCGATCAGGTCCAGCGCGACCGGCAGGTCGAAGGGATCCAGACCCATCCGGGTGGCGCCGATAACCAGCGGGGGTAGAACGACCAGGACCGACGAATCCGCCGCGTCATCAGCACCTCTCGACGGCTCCCCGAACACAACCGGGGGGCCGAAGAGTCCACCGATCACAGCGGCAAGCCCGAGTCGGGACAGCAATCGACCTTTCGCTTCATCCATCGTCTCCGTCCCACCTCAAGGCTCAACCCTCGCGCAGCCGTTCCAGCAGATCCAGCAGGGGACCGGCCTTATCGTAGGTCTCGCGGTACTCGGCATCGGGATCGGAGTCGACGACAATGCCGCCGCCCGCCCAGAAGCGTGCGATGCCGGCAGAATAGACCAGGGTGCGAATCGCGATGTTGGTATCCATGGCCCCGTCGAAACCCAGATAACCGATCGCCCCGCAATAGATCCCGCGCCGCTGCGGCTCCAGCTCCTCGATGATCTGCATGGCGCGGAGCTTCGGCGCGCCGGTGATGGAGCCGCCGGGAAAACAGGCCCGCAGCAGATCGACGGCGGAGCGCCCGGCGGCCAGGCGACCGCGCACCCCGCTAACAAGGTGGTGGACCCGCGTATAGGTCTCAACCTCGAATAATGTCGGGACATGCACGCTGCCGAGGGCGCACACCTTGCCCAGATCGTTGCGCAGCAGGTCGACGATCATGAGATTTTCGGCACGATCCTTTTCACTGCGGCGTAACGACTCGGCGAGCCATCGATCCTGCGCCGGAGTGCTCCCACGGGGTCTGGTTCCTTTGATGGGTCGAGTCTCCACCCGATCACCCCTGAGCTGAAGAAAGCGCTCGGGCGAAGAGCAGAGAATCGCGCAATCGGGCGTCGATAGATAGGCGCCGAAGGGGGCGGCATTCGCGACCCGCAACGCCAGGTAGGCCTGCCAGGGATCGCCCTGTGCGGGTGCGGCGAACCGCTGGGCGATATTGACCTGGTAGCAATCGCCTGCGTGCAGATAATGCTGGACGCGATCAAAGGCGCGCCTGTACTCGGCGCGGGTGAGATTCGACCGGACGCGCTCAAGCACCCGAAAGGGCTCCGGCGCAGAGGCATTCCGAACAACCGCAAGGGTCTGAGTCAGGCGTTCCAGCCAGGCTTCGAGACGGCCCGGATCCGCTGCAACCAGACGGGAGCGGCGTTGCTCATGATCGACCACAAGCGCCCAATCGTAGATCCCGATAGCCATGTCCGGGATCCCCTCAGCATCCGCTGCGAGGCTGGGGAGACGCTCCAGACGGCGGGCCAAATCATAGGCGAAGTAGCCGATGGCGCCGCCGTAGAAGGGTAGATCCGGGATCGGCGGTCGCCGCGGCCCGAGTGACTCGGCCAGGAGCGCGAAGGGATCTGTGAAGGAGACACGCATACCCTCCGCTGAGCGCAGCTCTGTTTGGGCGCCGCGCGTGACGAGGGTCGCCTGCGGCTCGGCGCTCAGAATGTCGAAGCGGCCCTGGGTGCTGGTGGGTCGGCCGCTATCGAGAAAGACCGGCCAGGGTCGGCCGGCCAGTGCCGCGAACAGGCGACTGCTGTCGGGTCGATACGGGAGGTCGCGGATGAGCGGCGGTTTCATCAATCGGGGCTGGGCTGAAGAGGGGTTGAAGCGGGGCGCGCCGGTCTATCCCGCGCCATCAAGACCATCCATGGGTTCGACACCTTCCGGGTCGCAGCGATCGAGCAGATCGGCCAACAGGCCGACGCCGGGCATAGCCAGATCGGGCGGTGCCACATCGGCCAACGGAATCAGCACGAAGGCGCGTCGCGCCATCTCCGCATGCGGAATCGTCAGACCGGGCGCGTCGATCCGCTCGTCGCCATAGGTTAAGATATCCAAGTCGAGAATACGGGGCCCCCAACGGGTTCCGTCGCGACGACGACCCCGGGCAACCTCGATGCCATGTAGCGCGCCCAGAAGCTCGGCCGGTGTCAGGCGGGTGCGCAGAGCGACCACGGCGTTGACATAATCAGGCTGTCCGGGCGGACCGACAGGCGCGGTCCGATAGAGCCGGGAGCGGGCAACCAGCGCGCTGCCGGGCAGATCGGCCAAGGCCAGAATAGCTTCGGCGACCTGTCGCCTCGGATCCTGCAAATTGCTGCCGAGTCCGATATAGGCCAGGACCGGCATGCCAGGATGTGCATCGGGTGGGGTCATGCGCGCCGCCTCGAACGGATCCGCTGTGCTGTTCAATATCGCACTGTCGGTGCACGAAGGTCGGCTGTCAAACCGGGGCCGCCTGCGCATCGGCGACGACTCGCGCCAGCCGCTGCACGGTTTGCCGGCCCTGACCGCTCGTCGTGTCCGGCAGCGAGCTGGCGCTCAAAACAGGATCGCCCCCGGCGGCCTTGGCTCCTGGCTGCCGGGGGCGATCGGTGCACGCCATTGGGCGTGCGATGCGGCGCATTAAGCGCCTCTGTGGTTACTCGACCTCGATCTGCCGACGTTCGGTCTTCTCGCTCTTTGGCAGATGGATCTCAAGCACACCGTCCTTGAACTCGGCCCTGGTGTGTTCAAGGTCGACGTTCTGCGGCATCTGCAACGAACGCATGAAGCTGCCGCGCGCGATCTCGGACCGATAGTAGGTGCCCTTCTCTTCGGTCTTCTCATGCTTACGCTCGCCTTTGAGCGTCAGCACCTGACCGACCAGCTCAAGCTCAAGATCCTGCTTCTCGACACCCGGCACCTCCGCACGCACCAGGAACTCCTCTTCCCGCTCGATCACGTCGACCCGCGGGGCGAATTCGAATGCCTGCTCAAGATGCGCCCACTCGGGCAAGGTGCCGCGGAACGGATGCATCCAGCCGTGGCGCCAACCGCGCTGCAAGCCACCATGCATTAAGTCGTCGAACGCGCGATCCATCTCGTCGAAGAGTGTCGTCTCCCGACGCGGGACCGCTTCGCCAATCGCTTTGCTTTTGGTTTTCATGGCAGTCCTCCTGTCTTCTATTCCCACTTAAAGTATAGCTCGGAGGCAGAGCCTTGCTTCATTTGCACGCCCTGAACAACATCATGGTTGCCATGGATTGATCGCGACGAGACCGCAATGCTCGAAGTCGACGACGTTACGGGTCGCTAGGCCACCTCCCCGGGATTGCGTGATAGCAGCGATTTGCGCGTTGAACTGCGACATCGGACGGCCCATTCGCTGTCGCTCGGCTGCGATCTCGGCGTAGGCCGCCGCTGCGTCACTGTCGAAGGGCAGGACGCGTCCGCTGAAATCCTCTGCGAAGAGGGCTGCCACGGCCATCTCCAACCGTCGGCGACGTTGTCCGTTCGGAAGCAGCCTGACACCGTAGAGCATTTCCGCCTGAGTGACTGTGGTCGTAAACAAGGTCTCAAGCGGCTGAGAGGCAGTCCAATCGATGACGGCAGGCTCCGGCTTTGCGCGCAGCAGCTCCGATAGCACATTGGTGTCGAGGACGATCATCGGCGACTCAACCGCCTAAGACGGGCGGCTCACGCATGCATTCGCGCTCCGGTTGCGGGAGGTCGACGTCATCCATAGGTCCGAACCGGGCACGAATGCACTGGACCAGATTGGTTCCCGGGGCCTTCTCCTGACCGAGCACAGTGCGCAGGATGGTGCGGGCTTCCTCTTCCATGGAACGTCCGTGACTGGCCGCACGCATGCGCAGCTTGGTCTTGATGGAATCGTCAAGGTTGCGGATCGTGATACTGGCCATCTCTCTAGTCCCGGCATCGAAGATGATCCCATCGTAATCATTGATATCAATGAAATCAAACCAGGATCGGCAGGAGTCGTTTCGACCCGGCTGTACCTTCCGCTTTGCTCATCAGACCGGTCCGTAGGAACGAGCGCCGTAGGCCAAGCGCGGCACAGTCCATCAGCGCCGGCGCCGGGCTTGAACCGCTAGCCTTCAAATCGGCGGAAAAGGTCGACTGCAAGTCGAATATGCCCGGGGATCGCCGCCTCAAGCCGCCAGCGCCAACCGCTTCGCCGCGGCGAAATCCGTCTTGCCGCTGCCGAGCTTGGGGATCCCCTCGACCTGGAGTACCTCGGCGGGGATGCTCAACGGATTCATCCCGGCCTCGAGCAGCTGCTTGCGCAGGCCGTCGGCGTCGATCTCGCCGGCGACCAGGAGCAGGATGCGCTCGCCCTTGCGCTCGTCCGGCAGGTTGACGGCGGCCAGCTCCAGCTCGGGTTGGCCGAGGATGCGGCGGATCTGATCCTCGACCGCGCCTAGGCTGATCATCTCCCCGCCCAGCTTGGCGAAGCGCGAGTAGCGATCGACGATGGTGAGAAAGCCGTCCGGGTCCAGATGGCCCTTGTCGCCGGTCTTGTACCAGCGTTGACCGTCCAGCTCGACCACCACCGCCGCGGTCTTTTCCGGGTCGTTGAGATAGCCCTTCATCACCTGGACACCGCCGATGAGGATGAGCCCGTCCTCGCCCGGCGGCAGGATCTGCAGGGTCTGCGGATCGACGATGCGGAAGCTGGTGCCGGGAAGCGGAAGCCCCACGGTTCCCGGGCGTGAGCCGGCCTGGATCTTCCAGGTCTCGGTCTCGAGCGCATCCGGGACGTTGACGCTGGCGACCGGCGTGGTCTCGGTCGCACCGTAGCCCTCGTAGATCGGCTTGTTGAACTTGAGCGCGAAGGCCTCGCGCACCTCCGGCGAGAGCCGCTCCGCACCAGCCACCACCACACGCACGGACTGGAGCATTAGTGGATGGACGCGCTGATTGCGGATATAGAGACGCAGGAAGGTCGAGGTGCTGCACAGCACGGTCGCCCGATAACGGGCGATCGCCTTGGCGGTGCCGACCGCGTCCGTGGGATCGGGATGGCAGACCATCGGGATGCCCTCAAGCAGCGGAAGGAATGTGGTCACCGTGAGGCCGAAGGCATGGAAAGGGGGCAGGTTGGCGAGGATGAGATCATCCGGCTCGGTGTTGAGCACATCCGAGATCTGACGCACGTTGGCCATGATGTTGCGATGGCTGAGCTCGATACCCTTGGGCGTGCCCTCGCTGCCGCTGGAGAAGAGGATGGCGGCGGTGTCGTCGGGCCGGCCGGGCCGGCCGAACAACCACAGCAACACGCCGGCGGGCAGGAGGATGCCGATGCCCAATAGCGCCAGCGCCTCCGCCTTGCCGATCTCGGCGCGCAACCCCTCCATCGGGTGCAGCGTCGCTTCGGCGAAGGCCGCGTCCAGGTCGATCCCGCGCTGTTGCAGCTTGGCGAGGAAACGATCCGAGGTAACGACATGGCGCACGCCGGCGTTGCGCATCCCGGCCAAGAGCGCCTCGCTGCTTGCGGTGTAGTTGAGATTGACCACCTGCTTGCCGACGAGCAGCGCGGCCAGATTGGCGA
>JBGSKP010000349.1:0-3327 GCA_041741175.1 Thiocapsa sp.
GTCCATCAGCAGCACCCGCGGGCTGACCGCCAGGGCGCGGGCGATGGCGACCCGCTGGCGCTCCCCGCCGGAGAGACGATCCGGCTTACGCGTCAACAGATGCTCGATCCCCAGGAGCGCGATTGCCTGGTCGAGACTTACCCGATCCTCGGCCGCGACCGGCGCCGGCGCACGTTTCTGCCCGTAGCGCAGGTTGCCCATCACCGTGAGATGCGCGAAGAGGCTGGCCTCTTGGAACACATAACCCAAAGAGCGTTGATGGGTCGGGACCCAGATGTTTTCGTCCTGCCAGACCTCGCCCCGGAAGACGAGCCGACCCTTGGGTGCCCGCACCAGACCGGCGATACAGCGCAGCAGGGTGGTCTTGCCGGAGCCCGAGTGTCCGAAGAGACCCGTGACCCCGCGGCCGGGGAGCTCCAGGTCTACCGTCAGGTTGAAGCCCGGCCAATCGATGTCGAAGCGTGCGTTGATCGGTTCCATGGCGCGCTCAGGTGTTCTTCGGGTTCGGGCGCCACAGATAGAGCGCGAGCAGGACCAGGAAGGAGAAGATCAGCATCACGGCGGCCAGGCGGTGGGCGTCGCCGTATTCCATCGCCTCGACATGGTCGTAGATCTGCACCGAGGCCACGCGGGTCACGCCGGGGATGTTGCCGCCGATCATCAGAACCACGCCGAATTCGCCGACGGTGTGCGCAAAAGTGAGGATGCCGGCGGTGATGAAGCCGGGCGCCGCCAACGGAAGGGCGACGGTGAAGAAGGTATCGAGCGGCGAGGCGCGCAAGGTGGCCGCCACCTCGAGCGGTCGGTCGCCGATCGCCTCGAAGGCATTCTGCACCGGCTGCACCATAAAGGGGAATGAATAGAACACCGAGGCAACGACTAACCCCCAAAAGGTGAAGGGCAACACGCCGATCCCCAACGCCTGTGTTAACTGGCCCACCGGCCCGTTCGGCCCCATCGCTACCAGCAGATAGAAGCCCAGGACAGACGGCGGCAACACCAATGGGAGGGCGACCACCGCCCCGACCGGTCCTTTGAGACGCGAGCGGGTGCGCGCCAGCCACCACGCAATGGGTGTGCCCACAACGAAGAGGATCAAGGTGACCACGCCCGCGAGGCGCAGGGTGAGCCAGATCGATTGAAGGTCGGCTTCACTTAAGAACATTTCGCGATCCGCTCAATAAAGATGATCGCCCCCAAAATCTTGGAGGCGAAACAGTCCGACCAGCACCGGAAGGCGGAGCTCAGCCCCGCCCAAGCCGATCAAGCCGCCCAATGTGCGGATCAGGGATCCGGCAACGAACCCCTGACCGGCGCACGTGCGCTCAGATCTCATAGCCGAAGGACTTAATGATGGCTTGCGCCTCGTCGCCCTTGAGGTACTCCATCAGCGTGGCGACCGCTGGCTTGTCCTTTCCCGGCGACAGGACGACCGCATCCTGGAGGATCTGCTCATGCAGCGAGCCCGGGATGATCCAGGCAGAGCCACCCGTGAGCTCGCCCTTTTCCATCACCTGGGAGAGGGCGACGAACCCCAAATCCGCATTGCCGGTGCTGACGAACTGGAAGGTTTGGGCGATATTCTCGCCGGTCACGAACTTCGGTTGGACTTGCTCCAGCAATCCCAGCCCGGTCAGGACTTCGATCGCTGCGGCGCCGTAGGGCGCGGTCTTGGGGTTCGCGATGGCCACCTTGTTGAAGTCGCCCGACTTCAGCACGGCGCTGCCGCTGTCGACAATGTCCAGCTTCGATGACCAGAGCACAAGGGTCCCGATGGCATAGGTAAACTGGGTCCCCGCGACCGCGGCCCCTTCATCGATCAGTTTGGTCGGCGTCGCGGCGTCCGCAGACAGCAGGGCCTCGAAGGGCGCGCCGTTCTTAATCTGAGCGTAGAACTTGCCGGTCGCGCCGTAGGCGGCCTTCACCACATGGCCGGTCTCCTTCTGGAAGGCGGCGGCGATCTCTTTCATCGGTGCCGTGAAGTTGGCGGCAACTGCCACCTGGACGTCGTCCGCGAGCACGGATGCATTGGCCGAGAGCAACGTCAGGGCCAGAAGCGTCGGTTTGAAAGCGTTCATTGGGTAAAACCTCGTAGGATGCGATCGAGCGACCGAAAAATCCCTACTCGTTATATCAACAGTGATATAACGAGTAGCAAAATAAAACGGAAAACGAAAAATTGTCTAAGCCATTGCGTTCAAGTTCCTAAACCGCGTCCAGCAGAAAGCTCTCTGGCCCAACCGAACGGACATCGCAAGGACGACATAGCCGGTCACTCGGGACGCGGTTTAGTCGCTCACCGCCAAGATCACATGCGGCGCCTTGATCAGTGCACAGGCCCGCCCGCCCTCGGTGATCTCAAGCTCCCGCGCGCTCTCCATCGTGATGATCGCCGCCAGCCGAGCTCCGCCGTCGAGCGCCAAGACCACCTCGGTGTTCACGGCCCCATCGGTCACGCGCTCGACCGTCCCGCACAACCGATTCCGTGCCGAGGTCTTGAGCCCGCCGTCCTCGGTCGCCAGGATCACGAACGACGCCTTGATCAAGGCATAGGCCTCGACGCCGGGCGCGAGACCAAGCGACTGAACGCTGTCGTTGGTGATGATGGCGACCAGCGGCGTGCCGTTGACGTCGAGCGTCACCTCTGCATTGACTGCGCCCGGCTTCACAGCGGAGACGATCCCGCGCAGGTTGTTTCTGGCACTGACCTTCATATTCAAAGCTCCGATTAAGGTGTGAAAGCGATCGAAATCGCGGATGCCCTCGCGCAGCCTGGCGAGGAATTTTCTGTGCTCCTGTTCAGCCGCCTCGTAGACGGCGATCAAACGTCGGCCCTCGTCCGTGAGCGTCGTGCCCCCCCCGTGGCGCCCTCCGGTGCGCCGCTGCACAAGCGGCTGCGGAGACAGGTTGTTCATCGCGTCTACCGCGTCCCAGGCGTGCTTATAGGACATGCCCATGCCCTTGGCGGCTTGGGAGATCGACCCGGTTGCACCGATTCGGCGCAGCAGCTCGACGCGTCCGCGGCCGACGAATCCCTGATCGCTGCGGTCGAGCCAGAGCGAGGCGGCGGTGTCGATACGGTCGTCGGGCGTGTCGGTCATGGCCAGTGTCGCAGAATCCGGTGATATCGTTATTTTCACAGAGATATAACGAAGATGAAAGTAAGCATTGAGCATGCCATTATCTCACGGCGTCGGCGTGTGCCGCCGCTCGCCCCGTCGCCTTGGATCCGCGCAGGTCCCGCCGTGAGGTCGCATTCAGCGCGGCATCCGCTCGTCGATGCTCAGCGCGCTGGTCGCCGCGTCTTCATCGCCGAGCGGCTCGACC
>JBGSKP010000350.1:0-1569 GCA_041741175.1 Thiocapsa sp.
ATGTCGGCGATCATGCTGCTGCCCTGGATCGTGCCTGAGATCGTGACGGCACTCGCCTGGAAGTCGATCTACGACCCGCTGTTCGGCGGCCTCAACCCGATCCTGCAGGGCATGGGGCTTATCGACAAGCCGCTCGGCTGGCTGTCGGATTCGAACCTCGCGCTGGGCAGCGTCATCGCGGTGAACGTGTGGAAGGGCATCCCGTTCTTCACCCTGCTGCTGCTTGCCGGCCTCAAGGCGATCGACACCGAGCTCTATGAATCCGCCGAAGTCGACGGCGCCAACGCAGTGCAGCGCTTCCGCTACGTCACGCTGCCCGGCATGCGCTACGTCATCCTCGTGGTGCTGCTGCTCAGCTTCATTTCGACCTTCAACCAGTTCGGCCTCATCTTCCTGATGACCGGCGGCGGTCCTTCGGGCGCTACCCGCCTCTACTCGATCCTCGCTTACGAAAAGGCGATCGGCTCGCTGCAATACGGTCCGGGCTCGGCGATTGCGCTCTCGGTGGCGCCGCTGATGGCCTTCCTCATCTACCTGCTGAGCAAGTACATGCGGCACGACGAGCGCGCGGCCGGCGTGCAGAAAAAGGGCCTCGGCCGCAGCATCGGCAAGTTCTTCGGCGCCATTTTCAGCGCCGTGCTGGATGTGTTCTTCTGGCCGTTCGACATGCTCAACCGCGGTATCGAAGTCCTCGGCAAGTCGCTGCGCCGGCGGTTCACGGGCTCGTCCGAAAAGCCGGTGTTCAAGCCTGAGGGCCGCGAGAAGATGGGGATCGGTATCCGCATCCTGATCCTGCTGCCGATCATGGCCTTCGTGCTGTTCCCGTTCTACTGGGTGCTGATCACCTCGTTCAAGACGACGACCCAGATCAGCCAGCGCCAGTCGATCTTCTGGCCCGATCCGCCGACGCTCAACCAGTATCAGGAACTGATCTTCGGCTCGCGCTTCCTCGTCTGGCTGGGCAATTCCCTGCTGGTCGCGACCCTGGCGACCGTCATCTCGGTGGCCATCGCCGCGCTCGCCGCCTACGCGCTGACGCGCCTCAAGTTCCTCGGGGCCGGCCTGCTGACCACGGCGATCCTCATCACCTACCTGCTGCCGGGCACGCTGATCTTCATTCCGCTCTACCAGACCCTGAGCGACCTGGGGCTGATCAACAGCTACGGCTCGCTGCTCGTCACCTACCCGACCTTCCTCGTCCCCTTCGCCACCTGGGTGCTGATCGGCTATTTCCGCTCGATCCCGGTGGAACTCGAGGAGGCCGCGATGATCGACGGGGCGAGCCGGCTCTATGCCTTCGTCCGCATCACGCTGCCGCTGGCGGCGCCGGCCCTGCTCTCGGTGGCGCTGTTCGCCTTCACCAATGCGTGGAACGAGTTCCTGTTCGCCTTCGTGTTCATCACGTCGGAATCGCTGAGGACGCTGCCGATCGGGTTGCAGTCCATGGTGGTGGGGGACATCCTGCCCTGGGGTGAACTGATGGCGGCATCGCTCCTCACGGCGATTCCGGTGGCGATCCTCTATATGTACGCCCAGCGCTTCCTCGTCTGCGGCCTGACCGTCGGCGCC
>JBGSKP010000351.1:0-10513 GCA_041741175.1 Thiocapsa sp.
GCGGGACGCCCGCGGCACGGCAGACGCCGAGTACGGCGACGGCCTGGTCGCGTCGGAGCTGTCGATCCGGGCCCTTGTGGCGATATTGGACGAGCCTGGCCCCGCCCGAGATGGCGCGTGCGACCTGGCCGGCCAGGTCGCCTGGATCCAGCGCGATGTCGGGCGTGATGAGATAGAGACCCGTTAGCTGTGTCATTGGCCAAGTGCGTAGAGTCGATTCGGTGTGAGTTGACAGCGTCCGGAGCGAAAGCCCCTGCTCAGGGTTTCCCAGGTGTAGGCCTGCGCCTCGGCGACAGCTTCCGGCATCGCCATGCCCAGTGCGAGACGGGCCGCGATGGCGCTCGCCAGGGTGCAGCCCGAGCCGTGGTAATCGCCGTCCAGGCGCGGCCAATCGAGCCGTTGTTGCAGGCCGCTGGCGTTGAACAACCAGTTGCTGACATCGGCCGTATTGTCATGTGTGCCCGTGATCAGCGCCCACTCGACGCCCATGGCGATCAGCCCCCCGGCGCAGTCGGCTGGATTCTGCGCGCCGGTCAGGCTCTGCGCCTCGGGTAGGTTGGGTGTGACGAGTGTGCTTCTACCGATGAGATTCTTTCGCAACTGATTGAGCATGGCGGCATCGACGACCTGTTGTCCAGCGCCGCTGCCGAGCACGGGATCGAGCACGACGGGAAGCCCTGGGTTCTCGTCGATCAGGGTGTTCAGGACACGCATCACCCGCGAGCTGCCGAGCAGCCCGATCTTCAGTGCGCCCGGCGTGGAGTCGCGCAACAGCGCGCGGCACTGGCCCTCTACTTGTGCGGCCGGTTGCGGGTAGATGCGTGACAGCTCGCAGGTGTTCTGCTCGGTGAGCGCGCTGACCACCGTCACCGCGAAGGCGCCCGCCGCCCTGACCGCCTCGGCATCGGCAATGATCCCCGCGCCGCCGCTGGGGTCGTGGCCCCCCACGCACAGGACGATCGGTCGATCGGCAAGCTCGTTCATGGTCCGATGCCTCGTCAGTCGTGCGGTCGAAAGTCATGGAGGTCGCCCGCCAAGGGGCGCCGGGGGCGTTGGCGATTCGGTCTGGCGGCTCGTTGAAATCCGGATGTAACCGCCCGAACATTGAGACCAATTAAACCCCGGCATGCCCATGGATGTCGATCTCGACAGACTTCGGTCAGTGTTCGCCGACCAGTTTCTCTCGGAGTGAGTAAATGAAGACCTACATGTGTGTGATCTGCGGCCTGATCTATGACGAAGCGCAGGGTTGGCCGGACGACGATATCCCGCCCGGGACGCGTTGGGAGGACGTTCCGCTGAACTGGAAGTGTCCGGAGTGCGCCGCTGGGAAGGAGGATTTCGAGATGGTGGAGGTTTAATCGCATCGCAAAATGTGATCAGGATGACCGGGAAGTTCGTCGGCAGGTCAGCTGCTGCGAGGGTTCAACCCTCGCTTCGCGAATTTTCTCGACTACACTCGCCAGTATGGATGCGACAATCGAGCAACTGCAATGCGGTGTGCACGGACCGGCCATTGCCGGCCTTGCCCGTCGCTATTGCTCATCGATTCGGGTGGCGGGCCGGGAAGACTGCAACTGGCTGAGGTCGATTGCGAATCTGCTACCCCGTCTGCATGCCGCGATGGTTTCGGTGCGGGTTTCGGAGGCGCAGGCGCCGCTGATTTGCGGCGTCGATCTGGATCGTCGTTTCGAGCTCTATTCGCGCCTGCGGGTGCTTCTTGCCGATCGTGACGGCTACTGGCTGGAGTTCGATCGCGCCGGGGATGGCGCTGCCGGGATGACCGGAAGCCTGGCCGACGACTTGACCGATATCTACTACGAGCTTCAAGCGGGGCTCGGTCGTTACGCGCAGAGCCCCGAATTCGGCCTGGCGGTCTGGGCGCGCGGCTTCCACTGGCACTGGGGGCGGCATCTGGTGGATGCCGAACGTCACCTTGCCCTGCTCGCAGCGCAAGGGCGGCTCGATTGTTGAGCGACAGCCCGGTTCATATCTGCCCGCCATCGGTCAATTTGACGGCCAATCGGATGGTCGATCGGCATCGGTTTCCACTCCGGACGCAGTTTAGTATAATTGTCGGGTTTTCATCTTGCACACCAAATCCGGCCATGGCCGGTCTTGTTTAAGAGGTCACACGCTATGTCCGCTGTGCTGAACGAAATGGAGCTGACGCTGACTGCGCCGGCGCAGGCGAAGATGGCCGATCTGTTCGGGCAAGTCGACGATAATGTCCAGGGTGTGCGGGTGTTTGCGACACCCGGCGGCTGCAGTGGCATCAGCTTCGGCATGACCTTCACGGACGCCATCAACGACGACGACGGGGTTCTGGCCTATGACGGGTTCAAGGTGATCGTCGACGACGGTACGCTGCCCTATCTGCGCGGCGTGGAGATCGACTTTGTTGATCAAGGCGACGGCAATGCCACGTTCGTTTTCAACAACCTTCCTCAGGTCGGCAGCGGTGGGGGCTGCGGATCCTGCGGATCCTCGTCGGCTTCCGGTGGGGGTTGTTCCTGAGGAGGCTCGCGGCGCGGCGGCTTGCGCCGCGTCCGGCCGAGCGCAGGCTGTGAGTGCGTCGGGTCGGGTTCGATTGAATTGACCGACGTCGCATCAGGCGCGGTTTAGATCACTGCGAAAGCGGGGTTTAAACCGCGTCACGCGTTTTGTGCCCGGCTTTCTTCTTGGACACCCCTGATCGTCGAGCACCCGTTTGCCATGGAAACCTGTTACACAATGCGGCTGCCGTCCGTGTCCGGTGACGGCAGCCACTTGCACGACGTCGTGCAGTGATTGTCTGAACGCCTGGAGTTGAGTCGGTATGGTCAGGGTTGGAATCGTCGGCGGTACGGGTTACACGGGCGCGGAGTTGCTGCGGATACTTGCACTTCACCCCGAGGCATCGATTGAGGTCATCACCTCGCGCACCGAAGCCGGCACCGGGGTTGCGGAGATGTTTCCGCATCTGCGCGGGCATCTGGACCTGGCGTTCACCGAGCCTGACGAAGGTGCGCTGGGGGAGTGTGATCTGGTCTTCTTCGCGACCCCAAACGGCACGGCCATGAAGGCGGCGCCCGATCTGCTCCGGCGGGGGGTGCGCGTGATCGATCTGGCGGCCGATTTTCGTCTCAAAGACCCTGCGCTTTGGGAGCAGTGGTACGGCATGCCTCATGCCTGTCCGGAACTGCTCGATGAGGCTGTCTACGGTTTGCCGGAGCTTCATCGCGCTCAGGTCCGCGAAGCGCGACTCGTTGCCAATCCGGGCTGCTACCCCACGGCCGTTACGCTCGGCTTCATGCCGCTCCTGGCTGCCGGTGTGTTGGATCCGCGCTGGCTGATTGCCGATGCAAAATCAGGTGTGAGCGGGGCTGGGCGCAAGGCATCGACCGGTCTGCTGATGGCAGAGGTGGGCGAGAGCTTCAAAGCCTACTCGGTGACGGGCCATCGGCATGCACCCGAGATCCGGCAAAATCTCGCGCCCTTCGCCGGCCCCGACCTGGAGCTGACCTTTGTTCCCCATTTGGTGCCGATGATCCGCGGGATCGAGGCAACGCTCTACGCGCGTCTGACCCGACCCGACACGGATCTCGATTCGCTCTATCGCCTCCATTACGCCGATGAGCCATTCGTCGATCCCATGCCGAGCGGTGCGCATCCCGACACCCGTTCGGTGCGTGGCGCCAACCTCTGTCGGATCGCGGTGGCCCGCCAGGGTCAGACGGGTGTCGTGGTGGTCCAATCGGTGATCGATAATCTGGTCAAGGGTGCTGCCGGGCAGGCCGTCCAGAATATGAACCTCATGTTCGGCATCGCTGAGTCGGTCGGTTTGGATGCGCTCGCTCTCCTGCCTTGAGGCCGCCGTGCGACGGCCTGTGCCGAGTGCGCTCCCGTCCGCTTGGGCGAAACCGCTGATGAACGGGGTGGCCGATCCATACCCGGTCGATGCCGACGACCGTGCACCTCATGCCTGACTCCTTTCGGCGCCTCTCTTACCGCCTCCTTGCCATTGGGTTTTACGCGGTGCTCCTGGCCGCAACGCTTTGGACCGGCTATGAGCTGGGCCAGCGGCGGGTCTCCGAGCTGATGGTTGTGCAGACCGCGGCCCGCGAAGCCGAGCGACTGGCATCGGTCGCGGAGCGGGATCGGCTGAGCGAGGAATTGGCGCGTGCGTTACGTGAACGGGTGATTGCGGAGCGCAGCAGTCAGATCGACCGTGAGACCGCGCGCGCCTTGGGCGATCAGCTCAAACAGTCCGAGTTTACGCAGTTAAGCTTGCATAAAGAGCTGTCGTATCTGCGACAGTTGGTGCAGGAGGGCGGGCGCGGTGCGTTGCGCGCCGTGGATTTACGCCTCGCTTCGGATGGCCGCCCCAACGCCTTTCGATACGCCTTTACAGTGACCCAACTGGCGCCTGGTTTTGGATCCGCTACGGCAGAGGTGCGTTTCGGGATCGAAGGTCAAGACAGCCAGGGCGCGGCAACGCTGTCGTTGAAGGATCTGCCCAATGCCGCGCCGCGCGCGCTGCCGGTCGAGCTTGAGCATCTGCAAAGCCTGTCGGGGACCTTTGAGCTTCCTGACGATTTTGAGCCGACCGGCATCTTGATCGCGATCGAGCCGTCGGATGACAGATTGATACCGATAGCCGAATCCTTTCCCTGGTCACCGACGACCGCGGAGCCGGTTTCACCTGTGCCAACCGAAGAGATCCATCGGTAAGCATCCAGACCGGCATGTGTTTCCAGCCGATGAGTCGACAGCCTCACGCTTGGTTCGGGTGCGACTGCAGGGTGCAGCCTGGTCTTGTTTGAAACCCGTAGTAGAATGCACCCGAACCCTTCCTCTTCTTTCATTCTCGACTGCTCGGGTTTTGCTTCATGACGCCACTCATCAATGACACCTTCCTGCGCGCTGTGATGCGCGAGCCCGTTGACTACACCCCGGTTTGGATGATGCGCCAAGCCGGCCGTTATCTGCCCGAGTATCGCGCGACCCGAGCCAAGGCCGGCAGCTTTATGGACCTGTGCAAGAATCCCGAGTTGGCCTGCGAGGTGACGCTTCAGCCGTTGGAGCGTTTTCCGCTGGATGCCGCCATTCTCTTCTCGGACATCCTCACCGTCCCCGATGCGATGGGTTTGGGGCTCTATTTCTCCGAAGGCGAGGGGCCGCATTTCGAGCGTCCTGTTCGCACCCAGGCTGATGTCGAGCGGATCGCCGTGCCGGATCCGGAGGCCGAGCTAGGCTATGTGATGAATGCGGTGTCGGTGATTCGGCGCGAGCTCGCCGGTCGGGTGCCCTTGATCGGCTTCTCCGGCAGCCCCTGGACGCTTGCGACCTACATGGTCGAAGGTGGCGGCGCCAAGAATTTCTCGCATGTCAAAGGCATGATGTTTGATCGCCCGGATCTGCTCCACGCCTTGCTCGCCAAGACGGCGGACGCGGTCACGGCTTACCTGAACGCCCAAATCGCCCGCGGCGCCCAGGCAACGATGATTTTCGACACGTGGGGCGGTGCTCTGGCGCCGGCCAACTATCGCGAGTTCTCGCTGGCTTATATGCAGCGTGTGGTCGAGGGGCTCACCCGCGAGGCGGAGGGACGACGTGTCCCGGTGATCCTCTTCACCAAAAACGGCGGGCAATGGCTGAACCACATGGCCGATACAGGCTGCGATGGACTCGGCGTGGATTGGACCACCGACCTTGCCGATGCCCGTCGCCTCACCGGTGATCGGGTGTCGCTGCAGGGAAATCTGGATCCCTGCGCACTCTATGCCTCGCCGGAGCGTATCCACGAAGAGGTCGCCCGCGTTTTGGCCAGCTACGGCAAGGGGCCGGGTCACGTCTTCAACCTCGGGCACGGGATCACGCCGGACGTCAATCCGGAGCACGCCGGGGCAATGGTCGCGGCGGTGCATGAGCTCAGCCGTCCCTACCACGGCTGAACGGCGTCCTGCGCGACAGGCTCTGTCGGCGCATGGTCTCGGTGTTTTCCGAGCCCATGCGCGTTTGAGCCGCCGCCGTTCAGGATATTGAACTCCTGATCGAAGCCTTGTCGACCGATTCGTGGTGATGACCGAACCGGTTGTTTTCTTTAATCATCTGAACCGCGTCGCTCCGTCCGATCTGGTAGCAACTCCGCACCGTTCACCTCGACCGACACAAGACGCACCGGACGCGGTTCAGTATTAGACCGCCTCGGCCAACGTCTCCATCGCCTCGCTCTCAACCACATCTCCAACGACATCCAGGGCGACCCGGCCACGCGTATCCTCGTAACCCATCAGGAGCTCATAGGCCAGTGCCTGCTCGTCGATCCGCGCGCCGAGGTGGGCGGCGATCGCGCGCATGTCGGTCTCGCCACTGCCAAGACAACTGGTGCCGCCAGGCGATGGGGTCATATTGAAGATGAGTCCTGCGCCGTTGGTGATCTTGGCCTCTCCCATGCGCAGCTTGCCGGCCGGCTTGTCGATCAATTGGGGCCGTAGCCCGCCGAAGCGCTCGGCATAGCTGATGTCGGCCGCCTTGATCGACGGGACGATCTTCTGGATCTCGCGCACGAACAGATGGCGATTCAGCCCCGGTACCTCGTACAGCAGGTTGCGCAGGATGTAGTGGCGGATATCGCGCTCCTTGAGCATGTCCCAGAATGCCGCGGCGACCCGGCGATCGAACCGCAGGACCTTGAAAAACTCCGGTACGGTCTCGCGGTTGTAGCGTTCGAGCATCGGCAGCATGAAGGCGGTCGGCCCGAAGCGCGTCTTGCCGCGCTCCTTGATGTCGTGATCGCCGTGGACCGCGGCGAACGGCAGGCTCGGATTCTGGACCGTGTAGACCTTGCCGTTCAGCGCCTCGGGGGCGAAATAGAAGGAGCCGGCAACCGGCATACAGGAGTACTCCAACCCCAGGCCCATCTCCTGCGCCATCAGGAGCGAGTGCCCGCCGGCACAGACCACCAGGGCCCGCGCCTTAAGCGGGCCGCGGTTGGTCTCCACCAGATAGCCCTCACCGTCACGACGGATCGTATCGACCTTGGTCGAGAACAACTGGGTAATCTGCTTCGGGGTCTGGCGGTCCAACCGCACGCAATCGGCCGAGAAGGACTGTGCCAGGGCTTGGAAGTCGACGGCGCAGTAATCGTTGGCCGTGCCGGTGGCGACGATCTCCTCCTTGCGCCAGGCGCCGTTGACCAGGGCGACATTGGGCTCGATGTCGGCAATGTCCTGCCGTTCCAGCAGCGCCATGCGCGGATAGAGCCCCTTGAATCGTTCATAGCGGTCTCGGATGGAGGCGCATTCGGTCGGGCCGACGCCGAGCACCATTTTGGGCATCCGCTGGATGATGCGATCACGATCCCGCGGCGCGAGCTTGGTTGCATAGTTTATGATCATGTAGGCGGTGCGCTTGATCGCACGCGCCTTCTCGAGCGTGTAGTTGGTCTCGATGTCACCGCAGTGAATGGTCTGGCTGTTGTTGTGCGCGTGCGAGTTGACCGTGGCGATGCTGTCGTACTTCTCGACCAGACACAGCCGGTTCAGGTCCGTGTACTTGGCCAGCTGATAGAGTAGTGCCGTACCGGTAACCCCGGCCCCAACGATCAGAACGTCGTAGTGCGTAGAAGCAGTCATAGTCTTGTATTCCTGACAAGCGGCCGTGAAGCCGAGCGCCGGGTCCGGCCATCCGCGCGGAGTCGGGATGGTTTTTTGTGCGGCGCAACAATAACGTCACGTTAGCCCATGTGGGGCCAGGAAAGAATGCAGCGAAACGGATTTATACTATTGAGTAAAACAATCAGGTTTTGGATCGGCCCGAGACAGACCGGACCCGCGGCGGGCGTGTGAGCAATGCGGCGGTCGGGTTTTCAGCTCGACCGACTGGCCACGGCGAGTCGGTCGAGGCGCAGCCGCTGGCGATCGTCGAAGAGGCGCCGCGAGCCGATCCAGACTGCGGCCATGGAACCGAGGCCGGTGCCGGCCGCGATCAGGAACATGATCAGAAGCTGGTACTTGGCGGCCTCCATCGGTGGGCTGCCGGCCAGGATCTGGCCGGTCATCATGCCGGGCAGGCTGACCAGTCCGGCCGTCGCCATCGCATTGATGATGGGGATCAGGCCGGCGCGCAGGGCGTCGCGACGCACTTCCTCGATGGCGTTGTCCCAGGTGCCTCCGGCCAAAAGTCGTGCCTCGATGCGTCCGCGCGCGTCCCAGGCCTGACGGGTCAGGCTGTCCAGTGCGATGGCGATTCCGCTCATGGTGTTGCCGAGCAGCATCCCGAGCAACGGGATCAGGTACTGTGGCTGGTACCAGGGCTCGACCCCGATGATCAGGGTCAAGGCCAGTAGCGTCACGGTGAACGCCGACAGGAACATGGAGAGTACGCCGATTCCGTAACCCCAGGCGCCGCGGTAGCGGCGTTTTTGGCGCTGCATCACCTCGAAGCCGGCGACCGAGAGCATGACCAGGGCCATCAGGGCGATCAGGGGTAGACTGGTCTGGGCGAAGAGCACCTTGAGGACAAGGCCGACGAGCATGAGCTGGATCGCGCTGCGCGCCGCGGCGATCAGGACGCGCTGCTCGATCCCGAGCCGCAAACGCCATGACATGCCGGCAAGCAGCAGCACGAGGATGGCGGCGAGGCCGAGGTCGAAGGGACTCAGCGAGATCAGGGTCACGCCTCGCGCTCCAGGTTCGTGTTTTCCGGGTGCGCGTTTTCCGGGCGCTCGTTCTCCAGGCGTTCGTCGCGGATGATCAGTGAACGATTCCCGAGCCGCTGGCGTTGCTCCGGGTCATGACTCACCCAGAGCACGGCTGCGTCGTGGCGCTTGCGGTAAGCATCAAGGACCGATTCGACGCGATCGGTGCTGGTCGGATCGAGATTGGCGGTGGCCTCGTCGAGCAGGAGTGCCTCGGGCGATTGCGCCAGCAGTCGCACCAGCGCGAGCCTCTGGCGCTCCCCGCTCGACAGCCGGGCGACGGACCAGCCGAGTACATCGGGCTCGAAGCCAAGCCGGCTCAGCCAGTCGCCGATGGTGCCCGGATCCGGCAGGGCGGGGTGGTTTGAGACGGATTGGGGTGCTCGCCGCAATGGTCTGGACAGCCGCATGAGAACGGGGGGAATCCGCGATCTCAGCGGCGCCTGGTCCCGTGTCTCTGCCCGTTCCTCATCCAGCGATCCCGCCAATGATGTCGTCGGCGATCCCGGTTTCCCGGGAAGATGCTCTCCGACGCTCTCCGCCCACCAGAATGCCTCGGCCGGCAGCAAACCGACCCGGCGGCGCCAGGTCGACGGGGCTATCCGCGAGCGCGCTTCGTCGCCAAGCCAGACCTCGCCGTCATGCGGATCCAGATCCGCGATGGCGCGCAGCAGAAGGCTCTTTCCCGATCCGGATGGACCGGAGATAAAGACCAGCTCATCCGCGCCAATCTCCAGATCGAGCGGTCCAAGCGCCCTGGACCGCAGTGCGACGAGTCGCAGTCCCGACATCAGCGCCGTCGAAACATCAGATCCCGCACCCGGTGGCCGAGCCGCTCGCCGCGTTGCTCGAAGCGGGTCAACGGGCGTGTCGGCGGGCGGGGCGAGAAGCTGCCAGGCCCGGCGAGATTCTCGAATGCGTCCGGGGAGGACTCCAGGATCTCGAGCATCTGCTCGGCATAGGGTTCCCAATCCGTTGCGGCGTGAAAGACGCCGCCACGGTGAATTGCACGGGCCAGCAGGTCGATCAGAGCGGGGGTGAGGATTCGGCGCTTATGATGACGGCTTTTGGGCCAGGGGTCGGGGAAGAAGAGTTGTACGCGCGCCAGTGCACCGGGGGCGAGGCCGTGGGTCAGGACCTCGACTGCGTCGTGACGGATCAGCCGTAGATTGGTCAGTCCGCGGCGCTCGATCTGCAGCAGCAGGTGTCCGACGCCGGGACGGTGGACCTCGATCCCGAGCCAGTTGTGGTGCGGATCCTGCTCGGCCATCTCGGCGAGTGAGTCACCGTTGCCAAACCCGATCTCCAGGACGACGGGCAAATCATTGCCGAACAGTCCAGCCAGGTCGATCGATGCGCCCGGCATCCAATCGATCCCGTAACGGGGCCACAGGTCCTGAAAGGCGCGTTCCTGTGCCGACGTCAATCGCCCCTGCCGCAGCACGAAGCTACGGATAGGACGCAGAACTCTCGACGTGGATTCGGCCGTCATCCCGGGCTCGGGTTACGCATTGGATTGGACGTCCTGAACCGCGTCCAGCACAGAGCTCGTGCCGGACGCCGGGCAGCGCACCCCAGCGATGCAATGGTCCATACCGAGGACGCGATTTAGGTCTAGAAGAAAAGACCGTCGATCGGCGAGGACGCCGAGGCAAACCGCTTACGGGCCATGCGCCCGGCAAGGTAGGCCTCGCGCCCGGCTTCGATGCCCTTGCGCATCGCGCTGGCCATGAGGATCGGATTGCGCGCGGCGGCGATGGCCGTATTCATCAGCACGCCGTCGCAGCCGAGCTCCATGGCGACCGCGGCATCCGAGGCGGTACCGACGCC
>JBGSKP010000352.1:0-2450 GCA_041741175.1 Thiocapsa sp.
GCTGGCGCGCCTGGCGCCGGTGAAGGGTCGTCTGTGTCCTCGTCGATGCAATGGCATCGGCGTCATCGACGACACCTACAACGCCAATCCGGACTCGATCGCCGCGGCAATCGATGTCCTGGCGGCTCTGTTGGGGCGACGCTGGCTGATTCTCGGCGACCTTGCCGAGTTAGGTCCCGAGGCCGAAGACCTGCATCGCGAGATCGGGGAGCTGGCCCGCGCGGCCGGTATCGAGCGTCTTTTCAGCGTGGGTCGTCTGAGCGAGGCGGCGGCAACCGCGTTCGGCGACTCCGCTCGCCATTTCGCCGAGCAGGCCGATCTGGTCCGGGCGCTTCGCCCCGAGCTGTCGTGCGCCGACCGTGTCCTCGTGAAGGGGTCGCGATCGGCGCGGATGGAACGTATTGTCGAGGCGCTCTGCGCCGGGGGGGATGTCTAGTGCTGCTGTATCTCGCCGAATGGCTCTCGCAGTTTCAGACCGGTTTTAATGTGTTCCGGTATCTGACGCTGCGCGCCATCATGGGCGTGCTCACGGCGCTCGCGATCGCCTTGTTGGTCGGCCGGCCGATGATCGTCCGCTTGCGCGCCTACAAGATCGGTCAAACCGTGCGCGACGACGGTCCGCAGAGCCATCTGTCCAAAGCGGGCACGCCGACCATGGGCGGGGCCTTGATCCTGGTGGCGGTGGCCATCAGCACGTTGCTCTGGTCCGACCTCGACAACCATTATGTCTGGATCGTCCTCCTGACCACGCTTGCGTTTGGCGTGATCGGTCTAGTGGACGACTACAAAAAGCTGGTGCTCAGCGACCCGCGTGGCTTGGCGGCGCGCTGGAAGTATCTGTGGCAGACGGTTGCCGGTTTTGCCGCGGCGGTGGCCTTGTATGTGACGGCCGCTTCGCCGGCGGAGACCGAGCTGCTGATCCCGTATTTAAAGGACGTCTCGATCCAGCTCGGACCCTGGTTCATTCTCTTGACCTATTTCGTGATCGTCGGGACCAGCAATGCAGTGAACCTGACCGATGGTCTGGATGGTCTGGCGGTGATGCCGACTGTCCTGGTGGCCGGAGCCCTCGCGGTCTTCGTCTACGCTGCGGGTCACGTTCAGATCGCGAACTATCTGCTGATTCCGCACATCCCCGATGTCGGTGAACTGGTGATCTTCTGTGGCGCCCTGGTGGGCGCCGGTCTGGGTTTTCTCTGGTTCAACGCCTACCCGGCGCAGGTCTTCATGGGCGACGTCGGTGCGCTGGCACTCGGGGCGGCACTTGGTGTGGTGGCGGTGGCGGCGCGCCAGGAGTTGGTTCTCTTCGTGATGGGCGGCGTCTTCGTCGTGGAAACCATCTCGGTGATGATGCAGGTGCTCTCCTTTAAGCTCACCGGCAAGCGCATCTTTCGGATGGCGCCGATCCATCATCACTTCGAGCTGAAGGGCTGGCCGGAGCCGCGGGTCATCGTGCGCTTCTGGATCGTGACAGTGATCCTGGTGCTGGTTGGTCTGGCGAGCTTGAAGATTCGGTGACCGTTCAAAACAATTCGGTTTGTGACTGGCTTTAATTCGACGGGGGGAGAATGAAAGCGATCCAAAACGACAGCCGCGGCAGTGCGCCCCGGCTGTCTGCGACGCCATATCAATGAAGGCGCTGTGCAGCGCCGAAAAGACCTTAGTGGTCGGACTCGGTCAGACCGGGCTGTCCTGCGCCCGCTTTCTGCGCTCGCAAGGTGTCTTCACGGCCGTGACCGACTCGCGGGGGAATCCGCCGGGTTTGCAGCAGTTGCGTGACGAGCTGCCGGAGGTGGCGGTCTTTGTGGATGGCTTCGACCCCGAGGTCTTCGCGGCGGCCGAGCGTCTGGTCGTCAGCCCCGGTGTGCCGATCGCCGAGCCCCTGATTCAGGCCGCGATGGCACGTGGGATCGAGGTGATCGGCGACATTGAGCTGTTTGTGCGTGCCGCGCAGGCCCCAATCTGTGCCATCACCGGATCGAACGGAAAGAGCACCGTCACCACCCTCGTCGGAGAGATGGCCAAGGCCGCTGGACGGCGCGTGGGGATCGGCGGGAATCTCGGCGAACCGGCCCTGAACCTGCTCGACCCAGCCGTCGAGTTCTATGTCCTGGAACTCTCGAGCTTCCAGCTTGAAACGACGTTCGGGTTACGCGCCCATGCCGCGACCGTATTGAACGTCTCCGCCGATCATCTGGATCGCTACCCGAGTCTGGCGGCCTATGCCGAGACCAAGGCGGGGATCTATCGGGGTGCCCGGTTCGCCGTGGTGAACCGGGACGATCCGATCGTCGCGACCATGCCGCTGGACGGTGCGACCCAGATCGGCTTTACCCTGAACGAGTCGGCCGGGCCGGATTTCGGACTCTGTCCAGTGCAGGGGGAGGCGTGGATCTGCCGGGGCCGCGAGCCAATCATGCGGGCGGGCGACGTGCGGATTGCCGGCCTGC
>JBGSKP010000353.1:0-7517 GCA_041741175.1 Thiocapsa sp.
GGCTGTGCCGTATCTGGTGGCCGCCATGGCGTTCGCCTTCGGCACCTACCTGATGCTCAAGGGGCTCAATCGGATCTGGAACGTGACGATCCTGCAGGCATTGGGCGTCGGCGTCGTGCTTGCGATCCTGGTGTTCTGGACGACCCGGCCGATCATCGCCCGGCAGGCGCGGAGGATCGGCAACTCCAAGGCAGGGGTCAATCAACTCTTTACCGTTCCGCTGATCTTTGCGGCGGCACTGCTGAGCTTCGCGCATGGCTCGAACGATGTCGCCAACGCCGTCGGGCCATTGGCGGCAATCGTCGAGGTCGTCGGCTCGGGGACCGGCGAGATCACAGCGGCGGCACCGATCCCGATGTGGGTCATGATCGTGGGTGCACTCGGGATCGCGATCGGACTCGGTCTGTTCGGGCCGAAGGTGATCCGCACCGTCGGCTCGGAGATCACCGAGCTCGACCAGATGCGCGCCTACTGCATCGCGATGGCCGCGACCGTCACTGTGATTCTCGCCAGCCAATTGGGGCTCCCGGTGAGCACGACGCATGTCGCGGTCGGCGCTGTCTTCGGCGTGGGCTTTCTGCGCGAATATCTGAAGAGCCAGTACGACAGGATGCTCGAAACCATCAAGGCGCATCACCCAGAGGGCGATCAGGCCGCCATCGATGCCTTCCTCGCGAAATTCGCCAAGGCGTCGATCGACGAAAAGGGACGCATGCTCCGCGAGCTTAAGCGCAAAGCCAAACGCAGCATGGACCCGGCCCATTTCTCCAAGCTCGAGCGCCAGAGCCTGCGCAAGGTCTATCGCCGGGAGCTGGTCAAGCGCTCGCAGGTGCTCAAGATCGTCGCGGCTTGGGTGATCACGGTGCCCGCGTCCGCACTCATGGCGGCGGTTCTGTTTTTCACCATCAAGGGGATGTTGATGGGGTAAGGGGAGCGGGGGCGGGCGACGACCGCCCGGCGATGTTTTCCCCGCCCCCGGCTGTGCGGGACCGGCGATGGTGCGGGTTCTAACCTCGGCAGAACCTACAAAGCACGCGCCAAGACCACCGCATCCTCGCGCCCTTTGGCGGCCGGGTAGTATCCGGGCCGTTGGCCGATCTCGCAGAAGCCCTCCGAGGCATAGAGCGCACGGGCGCGGCTGTTGGATGCGCGCACCTCGAGGAAGGCGCTATCGGCCCTGCGGGTGCGTGCGAACGTCATCAGATGGCGAAGCAGGCGGCGGCCGAGCCCTCGGCCTTGCCAGTCGGGATGGATACAGAGGTTGAGGATATGACACTCGCCCACAGCGACCGCCATGACGGCGTGGGCGACGATCTCCTGCTCGATTTCACCCACCCAGCAGGAGTAGCCGACCCGCAGGCAGTCGCGAAAGATGCCCTCGGTCCAGGGGTATTCGTAGGCGATACGGTCCGCTTCACAGATGGTCTCGACGTCCCGCTCACCCATGGCCCGGATGGCCAGGTCGCTGCCGACGACGTGCCTGTTTGACTGGTGTTGTGTGGTGGAATGGTTCAAACGGTCTGTTCCGGGAAGTGGCTTCGGTGTACGTTCAGCGTCGTTGCGCTCAGTATATCCTGCCCGGACCGGGCGCCCTGCGGTTGGTGCAGAGGGTGAGGCCGAACAGGCATCCTGCCGGGGTCACCGCGCTGGGCGGCAGATTCGGAATTGCTGCGCTCGCGCGGGCGGAGGTGAAGGTGCGAGCGTTCATCGCTATACTTCCGAGGTTTAGCCGCAGCAGCATAGACCGCATACCAGCATCCCATGAGCGAGCTTCAAGACCAACTCCACCGGCGGCGCACCTTCGCGATCATTTCGCATCCGGACGCCGGCAAAACCACTCTGACCGAGAAGCTGCTGTTGTTCGGCGGTGCCATCCAGCTCGCCGGGACAGTGAAGGGACGCAAGGCCGCACGTCATGCGACCTCGGACTGGATGGAGCTGGAGAAGGAGCGCGGCATCTCGGTGACGTCCTCGGTGATGCAGTTTCCGTACAGAGACAGCATCGTCAACCTACTGGACACGCCCGGTCACCAAGATTTCTCCGAAGACACCTATCGAACCCTGACCGCGGTCGACTCGGCCTTGATGGTGATTGACGTCGCCAAGGGCGTCGAAGAGCGCACCATCAAGCTGATGGAGGTCTGTCGGCTGCGCGACACGCCGATCCTGACCTTTATCAACAAGCTCGACCGCGAGGGGCGCGATGCCATCGAGGTCCTCGACGAGGTCGAAGATGTGCTCAAAATCCGCTGCTCGCCAGTGACTTGGCCGATCGGGATGGGCAAACGGTTCAAGGGCGTCTACGACCTGCGCTTTGATCGGACGCATCTCTTCAGCGCCCAGCACGGGGGCCGCATCGCCGAGGGCGAGATCATCCAGGGTATCGATAACCCGCGTATGGACGCGGTGCTCGGGGATCAGGCCGACGAACTGCGCGGTGAGATGGAGCTGGTCCAGGGCGCCAGCCATCCGCTGGATCTCGATGCCTATGTCGCCGGTCGCCAGACCCCGGTGTTTTTCGGCTCGGCGATCAACAACTTCGGCGTGCGCGAGCTGCTCGATGCATTTGTCGAATATGCCCCGCCACCGCGTCCGCGTCCGACGCTGCAGCGGACCGTGGATCCCGGCGAAGAGCCCTTTACCGGCTTCGTCTTTAAGATCCAGGCGAATATGGACCCGGCGCATCGCGATCGGGTAGCCTTTCTGCGCGTCTGCTCGGGCAGTTACAAGAAAGGCATGAAGATGCGCCACGTGCGCATCGGCAAGACCATTCAAGTGGCCAATGCGATTACCTTCCAGGCCGACGAGCGGCGTCATGTCGAAGAAGCCTGGCCGGGCGACATCATCGGCTTGCACAACCACGGCACCATCCAGATCGGCGATACCTTTACCGAGGGCGAAGAGCTTAAGTATGGTGGCATTCCCTATTTTGCCCCGGAGCTGTTCCGTCGGGTCGTCCTGAAGGATCCGCTGCGTATGAAGGCGTTACAGAAGGGTGTCGTCCAGCTCTCCGAGGAAGGTGCGACCCAGGTCTTCAGACCCCTTAAGAACAACGACATGATTCTGGGCGCCGTGGGAATCCTGCAATTCGATGTCGCCGCCTATCGGCTGAAGGACGAGTACAGCGTCGAGGCTCTGTTCGAGCCGGCCAGTGTCAAGAGCGCCCGCTGGATCGTCTGCGAGGATCTGAAGCGGCTGGAGCAGTTCAAAGAGAAGAACTACGAGAATCTGGCGCTGGACGGCGATGACCAGCTTGTTTATCTGGCGCCGACGCGGGTCAATCTGGATCTGGCCCAGGAACGCTGGCCCGATGTGCGCTTTCTCGCGACCCGCGAGCTGTAGTCGACAGGCCGCTATTTTTGTCCTGAAATAAAGAGGTTGCCATTGGAAATCGAAGCCGTAGCAGAACTCATTCGCCGGGGTCTTCCCGGCGCCGAGGTACAGGTCTCGGGTGACGGAAGTCATTTCGACGCCATCGTTGTTAGCGAGGCGTTCGAGGGGCTCGCGCCGCTTAAGAAGCAGCGCCTGGTGATGGACACCGTTAAGGAGCAGATCACCAGCGGAGAGCTTCACGCCCTGTCGATCAAGACACTGACGCCTGCGCAGTGGAGCGCGCAGGGAGACTGACGCCGCCGCGCCCGATCTAGCTCACCGATCTGCCTCACTGCTATGGATCATTGGTCAGGCCCGCCCGTCGGGCTCATCGGCTTGCCAAGCCGCCGCGCAGTGCCATACTTAAACGTGACAGGTGAGTACCTTACAGAGGGGATCAAGCCATGTTTCTGAAGCATCGCAGCACGGGCAAGATGATCGAGGTTCTGAGTCAGCGGGATCTGTTCAATCCGATGCACTCGGGCATCGTCGGGCGTTATCACTACGGTGAAGAGGCCCAGGAGCCGGAGACCTTTGCCAAGGCCGAGCTGATGTTCATCTCGGACGAGGGCTTACCGCGTTGCTGGACCGACAGCCACTATCGCGACGACGAGATCCATCGTTACTACAAAAAAGCGTCCTGACTTAAGGTAAAAGCGACTTCCAGCCGCTTCGAGGCGACTGGGCGCCGGCTCGAAGGTCCGGGGCATCAATGCGATCGTTTTTAAACAGCTCCCAACCACGCGTTGAAGGCTCCAAGCCGTGTGGCGAGTCTCAGCGGTCGCCATCTGCGGATGAGCGCGTGATTCTCACCAGAAGACGTCCATGCGTCTTCCCTGCAAGCATCTGCGCGAAGGCCTGAGGCAGGGCGTCCAGCTCGAGGGTGTCGCCGACCAGCGCATCCAGGTCGGCCGGGCGCCAGTCGGTTGCCAGATGACGCCACAGCTCGTTGCGAAGCGGTTGCGGCACGTCCACCGAGTTACAGCCGAGCAGACTCACGCCACGCAGGATAAATGGCATGACGGTGGTCTCCAGGAGATGTCCGCCGGCCAGGCCGATCGAGGCGATATTGCCGCCCGGCGCCGTCGTGCGGGTGATCTGGGCCAGGATGTCGCCGCCGACGTTGTCCACCGCGCCGCCCCAGAGTGCTTTCTCCAGCGGGCGTTTGGCATCCGCCAGCGCATCGCGTCCGACGATGCGACTGGCGCCGATGCGCTTAAGCCAGTCTTCCAGATTCGCTTTCCCCGACAGCGCGACCACCTCGAAGCCGAGCCGGGCGAAGATGGCGACGGCGATGCAGCCGACTCCGCCGCTGGCACCCGTGACCAGGATTGGACCCAGCCCGGGCGTCTGGCCGTTGATCAGCATCCGGTAGACAGCAAGTGCCGCCGTAAATCCCGCCGTGCCAAGAATCATGGCCGAGCGCGGTTCCAGTCCGGTAGGAATCCGCACCAGCCAGGGTGCCGCTACGCAAAGCGACTCGGCATAGCCGCCGTCGTGGTCGAAGCTCAGCCCCCAACCGGTTGCGAGCACCGCATCGCCGGTGTTGAACGCCGGGTCACTGGACTGCTCGACAATGCCGGCTGCATCGATCCCGCCGACCAGCGGAAAGGTGCGCAGGATTTTGCCGCGCCCGGTGCCTGCGAGCGCGTCCTTATAGTTGATGCTGGAGTAGTGGACGCGCAGCAACACCTCGCCCTCGGCCGGAGTCGGTTTCGGGAGTCGCTCAAAACCGGCGCGATGGCCCTGTGCGTCCTGATGAATCCGAAAAGCACGATACGTATCCATATCACACAACCTCCACTGGAATCTGTCCGATCTTGCTCCGCCATGTCGCCGGCCCGGTCTGATGCACCGACTCGCCCCGGCTGTCGACGGCCACGGTAACCGGCATGTCCTCGACTTCGAATTCGCGGATCGCCTCCATCCCGAGATCCTCGAACGCGACCAACCGCGATGACTTGATGGCCTTGGCGACCAGATAGGCGGCGCCTCCGACAGCCATCAGATAGACGGCGCCGTGCCGCTTGATCGACTCGATCGCTGCGGGGCCGCGCTCGGCCTTGCCGATCATCCCGATCAGCCCCGTCTGCTCAAGCAGCTGATCGGTGAATTTGTCCATCCGCGTCGCGGTCGTCGGTCCGGCCGGGCCGACCACCTCGTCGCGCACCGGGTCGACCGGTCCGACGTAATAGATGAACCGGTTGGTGAGATCCACCCCCTCGGGCAGGCACTCGCCGCGGTCCAGAATATCAACGATGCGTTTGTGCGCGGCGTCTCGACCGGTCAGCAGCTTACCCGAAAGCAGGAGGCGCTCGCCCGGTCGCCAGGTCGCGATGTCCTGCGCAGTGAGCGAATCGAGGTTGACGCGGCGCGCCCCGGCTGCAGCATCCCATGTGATCGGCGGCCAGTCGTCCAGGCTCGGCGGCTGCAAGGCGACCGGTCCGGATCCATCCAGCGTGAACTCCAGGTGCCGAGTGGCGGCGCAGTTCGGAATCATGGCGACCGGCAGGGAGGCGGCGTGCGTCGGATAGGTTAGGATCTTCACATCCAGTACCGTTGTCAGGCCGCCCAGACCCTGGGCACCGATGCCCAGTGCGTTGACCTTCTCGTACAGCTCCAGTCGCAAGGCTTCGATCGGGTTGGATGGCCCGCGTGCCTTGAGCCCCTGAATCGTGATGTGCCCCATCAGTGCCTTTTTCGCGAGCACCATCGCCATTTCCGCGGAGCCGCCGACCCCGATCCCGAGAATGCCGGGTGGACACCAACCCGCCCCCATGGTCGGAACCGTCTTCAGAACCCAATCGACCAGGCTGTCGCTTGGGTTCAGGACGGTGAACTTGGCCTTGTTCTCGGAACCGCCGCCCTTGGCGGCGAGTCGGATTTCCACCCGGTCGCCGGGAACCAGCTCGGTGTGAACCATCGCCGGTGTGTTGTCCCCGGTGTTTTTGCGCGCGCCGATCGGGGGCGAGACCATGGATGCACGCAGCACGTTGTCCGGATGCAGATAGGCCCGGCGCACGCCTTCGTCGACCAGCTCCTGCATCCCTTTGGCCGTGTCCCAGCGCACAGCCATGCCGATCCTCAGAAAGACCACCACCATGCCGGTATCCTGGCATATGGGTCGGTGGCCTTCGGCACACATCCGCGAGTTTACGAGGATCTGCGCCATGGCGTCTTTGGCCGCCGGAGACTCTTCTGTCTCATACGCCGCTGTCAGCGCCTGGATGTAGTCGCGCGGATGGTAGTAAGAAATGAACTGAAGCGCGTCGGCGATGCTCTCGACGAAGTCGTTCTCGCGGATGATGGTCATAAGCCAGCGTCGTCTTGTTTTAGATGGGCGCAGTATAACAAGGCGCCGCAGGCATCAGGTGATCGGACCGTACCCCAGTGTACACGGATATGGCAGGCGGCGTTCGGCCGGGGCGTCGCGTTAAGTCGACCGGGCGGCCGTGACGAGGGCCGATGGAGCCGGGTCGTCGTCCCCGGCCTGTGCCGGGATCGCGTGAGCCGGTGTCGCGTGAACGGGGATCGCGTGAATGGGGGCGAGCCAGCCGATGAGCAGGCAGGCAATCAGGTGATCGGTATGCAGGGGGAAGGCCGTCGCTGGCAGTGGTGCGATGTGGTTGCCGGACTCAGCCTAAACGGGTCCCGGAGACCTCGGGCTTCCATCGGCTGAGGCAAGCTCACAGGACGTTAGTGTACAATCTATAAAGTGAAAATCGATAAAGAGACTTGCTGAATCCGACCGGGCTGAAAGCCGAGCGGGCAAGGCGGACGGAGACGCGTTTGAATCGACAGTCAGATAGCTCATCGCCAGGTACAGGTGATGCGGTCCCGAGCAAGAAAGGCTCGACAACATCCGATGCTGAGTACGGCGATTCGGCCCGCTCAGAAGCACGCCGGAAAGATCCATCCCTGCCAAGTTTGCCAGAGCTTGTCGATGATGTGCAGCTCTCCGAGTATGCGCGTGCCGATGGCTGGTTGACCCCCGCTCAACGCATGACTGCCGAACGGCTTGCCAGAGAAACCGCTGCGCGCAAAGGTGCGACGACGAAGGCGTCCGGGGACCGACTTTCTGCGCGTGCGTCGGGCGCGGAGGCTCCATCGGCGAGTCCGCCGCACGCTCCCCGGCCGCCTGCGAC
>JBGSKP010000354.1:0-3780 GCA_041741175.1 Thiocapsa sp.
TCGCCTGCTTTCGTGCCTACGCATCGCCGTGTCCGTTGCCGTCCACGCCGCAAGGCTCGATACTGGGCTCGCGGCGCACGATTACCCAGGCGGGATTCCCACCCGCTAGAACACGCGGCCTTGCCAGGCCGCACTGCCCCCGCAACAACCCATCAAAATACCCAATCGTCGGCATCAACCCATCCCGCAACGCCACCCTCGGCTCCCACCCGAGCTGCGCGCGGGCCAGGCTGATATCCGGCTTACGCTGCCTGGGATGCCGGGCAGGCCAGATTATAGATCTCGTCGACCTCAACATAGAGCGGAAAGGTCACATCGTGGCGCATCAGCTCGAAGTACGGGTTTTCGAGCAGATGGGCGATGTTGTCCTTGGTCCCGGTGAAGAAGTTGTCCAGACAGATGACGTCGTGGCCTTCGGCGAGCAGACGCTCGCAGAGGTGACTGCCGAGGAAACCGGCGCCGCCGGTCACCAGGATGCGTTTGCGGAGTGCGTAGTTCATCGTACCGTCGTCTACCTCAATACCATCGGACGTGAATCAAAGGACCCGGGCTTCATACCATCGCCAATCAGAACTCCCGCGCCCCACCCCCAACTGACTCCCACGCTCCGCGTGGGAGTCTCCTTCGGGACGCTCCGCGTCCCTGCCACCGGAGCCGCGTCTCCCGCCAAGCGAGATAGATCAGAAGCATGAGCGCCCTTCTTTACCACCAAAGTACAGGTTCGCGGTCATGGAATTAAAGTAGCCCGACATCCCGGCGCGGCCACACATATTCTGTAAGGTGGATAAGCGCAGCGCATCCACCATCCCCGGTGGCCGGGAGCGCCGATGACCGGGCCGGAGCGGCGTTCGGTGGATGCGGCGCGGCCGACGTCATCGACCCATCGCCAACCGCCGAGTGGCGCCGGCATGTCGGGCGGGTTACGCTGCGCCAACCCGACCTACCGCGAATACTTGTACAGTCTCAGAGCGTGGGAGCGAGCTAGAACACATCTCGCGCACGCCGGACGCGTTGCATGTCCTCGCCGTCTGTGACCCTACGTCTCGTCGGCGCACTTTGTTGTCCAGCCGCAGGCGGCCTCTTGCCGTCAGCGAGCACGCAGAAACGCCTCCGGCGTGATGTCCGCCTGCTTCAAGATCGCACGCAACGTGCCTTCGGGCATGTCACCCGGATGGGTTTCGTCACCGATCGCGATCACCGTGGTACGTCCCCGGTTTCTGCACATGGACCTAGTGTTCGTCGCCGACACTCATCCTCCGCACGGCCTGTAACCAATCGGCCCCGTCCGGACTGATGAGCAGTTGGTCGCCGAGGTCTTCCAACGTTTGGAGGTCGACGATGCGCGCGAGCAACGGTTGTGTCTGCTCGGCGATCGTTGGACCAAATCGGCGTCGCACCAGACGGATCAGGATGTGGCGGGTTGCCTCGCGACCTTGTTCCAAGCCTTGTTCCAAGCCTTCTCGTTTCCACTGATCGGTCCAGGTTTCCAGATTCTCGGCCAGCATGTGATACACCTCGCTGAGATCGCCAAGGGGTGGCAGTTGCACGCCGGGCAGCCGCTTGGGCAGGAAGACGCGACCGAACCAGACCGCGAAGTCACGGCGCAGGCCGGTCTGTTCCGGCGCCTTGAGCCAGTCGAGCAAGGCGTGCACGATGCCCATCGCCTCGACCGCGCCGCTGCTCGCCTCGAGCCGAAGAAGCCGCGCAACAGGTCGCGCACCATGGCGGCGTGGCTGTAGAGCAGTTTGTAGCCGCTGTCGTGGGTGGGGTCGCGCCGGTGTGACGCTGATGATTTAGATTTTTTCAATTGGGTGAATAGGTTGCACGGTTCACTTTGTGTCCCGAGGTGGGGGCGACTTCAGTCGCCCAGTCACCCGAATCGCTGTCGCTGGTGTCACTCGCTCCCGCGCTCCGCGTGGGAGTGTAGCCCCGACGCTCCGCGTCGGACCTCTCGGGCAGAGAATCCGGTTCCGATCGAGACGCCCACGCATTCATCAAGCGTCGGACGCGGAGCGTCCACACCACACTCCCACGCGGAGCGTGGGAGCGAGCGAGATCGCAGTCAGCCGCGGAGCGCGGGAGCGAGCCAGCAGAGCCCAAAACGATGGATCTATGGATTAAGCGCCATTCTGACGTGGTCTAGAATCCGTTTGGCGCAGTCGATGGCTTCCAACGCATCTGACAAGTGCGGCTCCGTCGCGGCACCCGGATAGCGAAAAGTCGTTCCGTAAGGGGTGAGGATTTCAGCTGCCTCCGCCAGTTGGCTGAAGGATGCATCCAACCCGACACAGGTGTCGATCAGCAGAACCAAGTCATGGACACGGCGAATGGGCCGCCCATGGGCAGCAAGAAAAGCCTTGAGTGCCTTTTCGCCCGCTTGCTGGCAGTGATAGACCGCTGTATCGGGATACGGCGGCGTACCGTCCAACAGTCGTGAGGCCGAAGCAAGGTCTCGCTCGGCCTTTGCGATCCAAGCATCAACCACGACGGCTGCGGCGTCAGCCATACAAGACGATCCCACGGGACAGCACGTCGCGATCGAACGACGACGCCACACCGGCCTGACGGTCCGATTCCGTGCGGGTACGCACAACCACATCCACGGGGACATTCACGCCATGCAAGGCATGGTAAGCCCGCCGCGCCAAGCGATAGGACGGCTCCGACTGGTCAGGCACAATCACATACAAGTCCAGGTCGCTGTCGCTGTCGGGTTCTCCCCAGACATAGGAACCAAATAACACGACCCGGACCGGGGCGAGCGCCGCGACGATCCGATCAGTGACTTCCCGGATCTTCCTATCGTCAATGAGTTGCATCACGAAACCGTCGGAGAATACGCCCAGAGCCAAGTCTGCAAACCGATCGACCGAGTGTCAACCACCTGAACAAGCGAGTCCACCTCGCTTTACGCTGAGGCAGGCACTTGAGTGAGCTGGACGCTACCATCTTCGGCCTAAATTCCGGCTTGCCGGCCTGTAGTGGCTGATCGGGTCGGGCTGACAGGATTGCGCCCGTCAGCCCTCCCACACCACCGGACATGCGGTTTTCCGCATCCGGCGGTTGGACCCAGCCACCGGTTACGCGGCAGCGAGGTCTGATGGAACCCACAATCCGTAGCGGCGAAGGATGCGGTTGCACAGCGCATGCTGTAACGTCGGCGAGCGCGCGATTCGCCACGCGCCTTTGCGGCTGCTTGCCAACTTCAGCGCCCGCCCCACGATCCCTAGACGTTTCAGGGCGTTGTGGCGTCCTGGACGATTATGCCAGCGCAGCCAAAAACACTTGCGCATATGGCGGCGCACCCAGCCATCCAGACGGGTGAGTGCCTTCGGTGCGTCGGCGAGGCGAAAATAGTTCCACCAGCCGCGCACGTAGCGCTGCCACTGCTGAACCAGCTCCTTGCTGGTCAGGCTCTGGCGTGCATCCCAGAGTCGGCGCACCGCGTCCTTGTAGCGCGCGATGCTCTTAGGCGCGATCCCGATCCGGCCGTCTTCCAGGAGCCGGAAACCCAACATCTGGCGTTCCCAAGGGCGCCCCCAGCCGCTTTTCTCGCGGTTCACGGGGAGCTTCAGATGCTCTTCGATCCATGCCACAAGGCTGTTCAGAACACGTTCGGCACTGCGCGCGCTGCCCACAAACACCGTAATATCATCGGCGTAGCGACAGAACGCGAGGCCGCGTCGTTCCAGCTCTCGGTCCAGCGGGGTCAGGTAGAGATTCGCCAGCAACGGGCTCAGTGGCCCGCCTTGCGGCGTGCCGTCCAAGCGTACCTCGACC
>JBGSKP010000355.1:0-8941 GCA_041741175.1 Thiocapsa sp.
ATGTTACCCCTGGAATCCGCCCCCCATAGGCAGGGAACGGTCAGAGGCTCGCTGGCCTAAGCCGCGAGAGCGTAGTTGTCGTCGTTGGCAACTATAGATTTGCGGTTGGATTTACGAGGTCACCCGCACCTCGGCATGCACCTCAGGTTTTGCGACCCACGTCGAAACCATGTCGCCCCCAAGTGACGAATCAGACACTTTAGAGTAACCGGGGTTCCGCGGCAAGCTCAGCCGGTCTTGAAGAGACGTTCCTTGTCGCGCTGCCAGTCGCGGTCCTTCTCTGTGTCGCGCTTGTCGTGTTGCTTTTTGCCCTTGGCGAGCCCGATCTCGAGCTTGGCGTTGCCGCGCTTCCAGTACATGGCTGTCGGGACCAGGGTATAGCCGGCGCGCTCGGTTTGGCCGATCAGGCGGTTGATCTCGCTGCGTTTGAGCAGCAGCTTGCGGCTGCGCGTCGGATCCGGGTTAACGTGGGTCGAGGCGGCGGCCAGGGCGGAGATGTGCGCACCGATCAGGAAGGCCTCGCCGTGCAAGATCTTGACGTATCCCTCTTTGAGCTGGATGCGACCGGCGCGTAGGCTCTTGACCTCCCAGCCTTCCAGCACGAGGCCGGCCTCGATGCGCTGCTCGATGAAGTATTCGTGCCCGGACTTCTTGTTGAGCGCGATGGTCGAGCCGCCATCGTTCTTCTTCTGTTTTCCTTTCGCCATTGAACCGCGTCCCGGAAGTCAAAACCGTCGTTGGATCTGAGACCGGCCTGGGTAGACCCACGCGGGCCTTGTACCTGACGCGGTTCAAGAATTGTATAAAGAAGATCGTTTGAAATGCGTCTGGACAGCGCTCGTCGGCGGCTCCGAGCGTGGCCGACGGGCTCGGAGAAGACAGGAGGCACCGGACGCATTTCAAAGTGTAAATCAAACGAGGCTTGATTTCCGCACCGAGGCCGGCTAAATTTGCGGGCTGGACTTACTTGGAGGGGTTCGATGCGTCAGCCGCTGATTGCCGGAAACTGGAAAATGAACGGGACCAAGGCCAGTGCCGAGGCGCTGCTCACAGGTGTCGTGGCCGGCTCCGGCAAGATCTCGAAGGCCGAGATCGCTGTGTGCGTGCCCTTTCCTTATCTCTACCTGGGCGAGAATGCCGTATCCGGCAGCTCGGTTCGGCTCGGGGCGCAAAACCTCTGTACGGAATCCGGCGGAGCCTTTACGGGCGAAGTCGCCGGGTCGATGCTAGCCGAGTTTGGTTGCCACTATGTGATCTGCGGCCACTCCGAGCGTCGGGAATATTATGGCGAAGACGATGCGGCGATCGCGAAAAAGCTTGTGCGGGCGGCCGAATCCGGACTGACGCCGATTTTGTGTATCGGCGAGACCCTGCAGCAGCGCGAGCGCGGCGAAACCGAAGCCGTGATCGCCGGGCAGCTCGATGGCGTCTTTGAGCATGTCGCGATCGACGCTTTCGCCAGGATCGAGATCGCCTATGAGCCGGTTTGGGCCATCGGCACCGGCATGACAGCGACGCCGGAACAGGCTCAAGCCGTGCATGCGTTTATCCGCGGTCGGATTGCCGCGCGCAGCGTGCCGATCGGGTCGGGTGTGCGCATCCTGTACGGCGGCAGCATGAAGCCTGGCAATGCCGTGGAGCTTCTTGCTCAGCCCGACATCGACGGAGGGCTGATTGGTGGCGCTTCTCTGAACGCCGAGGATTTCCTCGCGATCTGTCGTGCTGGAGAACAGACCTCAGCCTGATCGCTGCGGCAGTGAGTTACTCATGCAAACCATATTGACGATCGCTCAGGTGTTTTTGTCGCTCGGACTGATCGGGCTGATTCTGATTCAGCACGGCAAAGGCGCTGACGCAGGCGCGGCATTCGGGAGCGGTGCGTCCGCCACGGTTTTCGGCGCGCGCGGGTCAGGATCCTTCCTGACACGCACGACCGGAATTATGGCAACGATGTTCTTCCTTACGAGCATGGCTCTGGCGTATTATGCGACGAAGGGGTCGGAGCCGACGACGATCATGGATAGCATCGACGAGCGTGCCATTGTGATCCCGGAACCGGTCGTCCCAAGTTCCGACATTCCGGCCATCCCGGGTTCGGGCGAATCTGGGTTTGGTGGTCCGCAATCGGATGTGCCGTCTGATGTACCCGACGTCTCCGGCAGACCGGTGTCGACTGGTGAAGAAGAGTCAGCCGAACCCACTGCAGTCGATGAGGCGGTCGTTGAAGACGTTATGGTCGAAAAGGCTGCTGGAGGCGTCGCTATCGAGGCTGAATCGACCGATATTATTGTCGAGGAAAATCCTGGCGGCGAGACGTCGCAAGGCGCGAGTAACGATCAGCAGGAACCGCAGTAACGCGTAACGCCGACGTGGTGAAATTGGTAGACACGCTATCTTGAGGGGGTAGTGGCGTAAGCCGTGCCAGTTCGAGTCTGGCCGTCGGCACCATAAAAATCAAACGGCATGCCGCCCGAGCGACATGCCGTTTTTTTGTGTCTTGCCGTTTATAAAGATTTGAAAATCCTAATTATTTGAATTGGTCATTGGGTTGACACTGCGGCGAGCGCTGCACTAGACTCCTCGTCCTGCTCGATGCAAAGAATAAGTACATTCGGGAGGTCTGGTGCTCGACAACTATTTGCCGATCCTGATTTTCATCATCGTCGGGATCCTCGTCGGGGTCGGGCCGCTGGCACTGGGGTACCTGTTGGGGCCCCGTCGTCCGGACGCCGAAAAAGACTCCCCTTACGAATGTGGGTTTGCAGCCTTCGAGAGTGCGCGCTTAAAGTTCGACGTGCGTTACTACCTGGTCGCGATCCTGTTCATCATTTTTGATTTGGAGATCGCGTTCCTTTTCCCTTGGGCCGTTGTGCTTGAACAGCTCGGAATGTTCGGCTTCTGGGCCATGGTCATCTTCCTTGGGATCCTGGTCGTCGGCTTCATTTACGAGTGGAAGAAAGGGGCTCTGGAATGGGAATAGAGGGCATTCTCGAAGAAGGTGTCGTCACCACGACAGCCGACAAGCTCATCAATTGGGCGCGAACCGGTTCCCTTTGGCCCATGACCTTCGGCTTGGCATGCTGCGCGGTCGAGATGATGCACGCAGGCGCCGCGCGCTATGACCTGGATCGCTTCGGTATCGTCTTTCGTCCCAGTCCCCGCCAGTCCGACGTCATGATCGTCGCGGGCACCCTGGTCAACAAGATGGCCCCCGCGCTGCGCAAGGTCTACGACCAGATGGCCGAGCCACGTTGGGTGATTTCGATGGGCTCCTGTGCCAACGGTGGTGGCTACTATCACTATTCTTACGCGGTGGTGCGTGGTTGTGACAGGATCGTGCCCGTGGATGTTTACGTGCCGGGATGTCCGCCAACCGCGGAGGCTCTGCTGTACGGCATCCTTCAGCTTCAGAACAAGATTCGCCGTACCAACACCATCGCTCGCTGAGTCGATTTAACCCATGGCAAAAGACATCTTGTCCAGTCCGGCCAGGCTGACCGCGCTCGTCGATGCACTCGGTGAGGCGCTTGGCGACCAGGGCTGCGAGACCATCACGGAGCTCGGCGAGGTCACCTTGATCGTGCCGGCGTCTCGACTGACCGACGTGGCCTGGATTCTGCGCGACCATCCGCAATTGCGCTTCGAGCAGCTCATCGATCTGTGCGGCGTCGACTATGCCGCCTATGGCCTGTCCGAGTGGTCGACCGAAGAGGCGTCGACGACCGGTTTCGGACGCGGTGTCGACCGCGATCAGGCGCTGGCGATCGATGACCCGAAGCGGTTTGCCGTCGCTTACCATCTACTGTCATTGGTCCACAACCGGCGTGTGCGTGTGCGTGCCTATGCCGGTGGCGCTCAGCCTATGGTGGACTCGGTCGTTCCGGTCTGGGCAGCGGCCAACTGGTTCGAGCGCGAGGCATTCGATCTCTTCGGTATCCTGTTCCGTGGCCATCCCGACCTGCGTCGCATCCTCACCGACTATGGTTTCGTCGGCTATCCCTTCCGCAAGGATTTCCCGCTGTCCGGTCAGGTCGAGATGCGCTATGACCCCGAGCAGGGTCGGGTGGTTTACGAGCCGGTCTCCATTCCGCCGCGTGTCCTGGTGCCGCGGGTGATCCGCACGGACAGTCGCTATGTCAAAACCGGCGTGAGCTCGGAGTCCGCCGATGCCTGAGATTCGCAACTACACCCTGAATTTCGGACCTCAGCATCCCTCGGCTCACGGCGTGTTACGTCTGGTGCTGGAGATGGACGGCGAGGTCATCGAGCGGGCCGATCCGCATATCGGACTGCTCCACCGTGGGACCGAGAAGCTTGCCGAGTCCAAGCCGTTCAATCAGAGCATCGGCTACATGGATCGCCTGGACTACGTGTCCATGATGTGCAACGAGCACGGTTACGTGCGCGCCATCGAGAAGCTGCTCGGTGTCGATGCCCCGGAACGCGCTCAGTACATCCGCACGCTGTTTGACGAGATCACGCGGATCCTGAACCACCTGATGTGGCTCGCGGCGCACGGGCTCGACATCGGGGCCATGACCATTTTCCTCTATTGCTTCCGCGAGCGTGAAGACCTGCTCGACTGCTACGAAGCGGTCTCGGGCGCGCGGATGCATGCGACCTATTATCGGCCCGGCGGCGTCTATCGCGATCTGCCCGATCGCATGCCGCAGTATTCGGGTTCGTCGAAGTGGCACAGCGCGAAGACGATCGCCAAACGCAACGGCGCGCGTCAGGGTTCGCTGCTCGATTTCATCGAGGATTTTACTGATCGTTTTCCGGGCCACGTCGACGAATACGAAACCCTGCTGACCGACAATCGAATCTGGAAGCAGCGCACTGTCGGGATTGGTGTGGTGTCACCCGAGCGCGCTTTACAACTTGGCTTTACAGGGCCGATGCTTCGTGGCTCGGGCGTGGAATGGGATCTGCGTAAGAAGCAGCCCTATGCCGCCTATGACGAAATGGATTTCGATATCCCGGTTGGCGTGAATGGTGACTGTTACGATCGCTATCTGGTCCGTATCGAGGAGATGCGCCAGTCCAATCGGATCATCAAGCAGTGTGTGCAGTGGCTGCGTCATCATCCCGGCCCGGTGGCGATTGATGACCATAAGGTCATGCCGCCTTCGCGCGCGGCGATGAAAGACGACATGGAAGCATTGATTCACCATTTCAAACTCTTTACCGAGGGTTACTGCCCGCCGCCCGGCGAGGTCTATGCAGCCGTCGAGGCACCAAAGGGCGAGTTTGGTTGCTACATCGTTTCCGATGGCGCCAACAAGCCTTATCGTCTGAAGGTCCGCGCGCCGGGTTTCCCGCATCTTGCCGCGCTTGACGAGATGTCGCAGGGTCACATGCTCGCCGATGTCGTGGCGATCATCGGGACGCTGGACGTCGTGTTCGGGGAGATCGATCGCTAATGAGTTTTCGCAACGCGCCGCTCGCGGTGATTCATGATCGCGACAAGTCAACCCTGTTCACGGCCGAGATCCGCGATCAGATCGACGTTTGGGTCGCCAAATACCCTACCGAATGGAAACAGTCGGCGGTGATGCCGGCGCTGACCATCGTGCAGGATGCCAATGGCGGCTGGTTGACGCCCGAGCTGATGAACGATCTGGCAGTCTATCTGGACATGCCCGAGGTCTCGGTCTATGAGGTGGCCACCTTCTACGGCATGTACGATCTAGAGCCGCAGGGTCGACACAAGGTCTGCGTCTGCAACAGCGTGTCTTGTCTGCTGCTGGGCTCCGAAGAGCTGATTGAGCATGTCGAGCACAAGTACGATGTGCGCCTCGGCGAGACCACGACCGACGGTCGCTTCACCTTCAAAGAGGTCGAGTGTCTCGGCGCGTGCCGGCATGCGCCCGCGGTGCTGGTCGACAAGACCTATCACGAGAACCTCTCGCCCCAGGCGCTCGATAAGCTGATCGACGAGTTGGAGTAAGCCCATGGTTCCGAGTCAGAACAGCGTCTGTTTTCGCACTATGCACCTGGATGCGACGATCAGGCATACCCTGGATGCCTATCGCAGTCTCGGCGGCTATGTCCAGTGGGAGAAGATCCTGCGTGAGCGACCGGATCCGGCCGACATCATCGAAGAAATCAAGCTCTCGGCGCTGCGCGGTCGCGGCGGTGCAGGATTCCCGACCGGGCTGAAGTGGAGCTTCATGCCCCGCACGGCGCCCGGTCAAAAGTACATTGTCTGCAACTCGGACGAGGGCGAGCCCGGCACATGCAAGGACCGCGACATCCTGCGCTACAACCCGCATCAATTGATCGAGGGGATGGCGATTGCAGGCTACTGCATCGGTGCAACGGTCGGGTACAACTACATCCGCGGCGAGTTCTACGAGCCGATTGCCCGTTGTGACGGCGCTATTGAAGAGGCATATGCCGCAGGTCTGCTCGGCAAGGATATTCAGGGCTCCGGGGTAGACTTCGACCTCCACAACCATCTGGGTGCGGGAGCTTACATCTGCGGCGAAGAGACGGCACTGCTCGAATCGATCGAGGGGAAGAAGGGACAGCCGCGGTTCAAGCCGCCGTTCCCTGCCCAGTGCGGTCTCTACGGTCGCCCGACCACGATCAACAACACCGAGTCTCTGGCATCCATCCCCGTGATTCTCGAAAAGGGCGGGCAGTGGTTCTTGGAGCAGGGACGCCCGAACAACGGCGGCCCCAAGTTGTTCTCGGTGACCGGGCACGTCGCGCGGCCGGACAACTTCGAGGTGCCGCTCGGCACGCCCTTCCGCGACCTGCTCGAGCTGGCCGGCGGTATGAAAGACGGCCGGGCGCTCAAGGCCGTCATCCCGGGTGGCTCGTCGGTCCCGGTGGTGCCGGGCGATGTCATGATGGATGTCGACATGGATTACGACTCGATCGCGAAGGCCGGCTCCATGCTCGGCTCCGGCGCGGTGATCGTGATTGGCGAGGGAACCTGCATGGTCAGAGTCCTGCATAACCTCTCGCATTTCTACATGCATGAGTCCTGCGGGCAATGCACGCCCTGCCGCGAGGGCACGGGTTGGTTGGAGCGCGTCCTGCGGCGGATCCTGAACGGTCAAGGCCGCCCCGGCGATCTGGACCTGCTCGACAGTGTTGCCGGGCGCATCGGCGGTCGCACCATCTGCGCCTTGGGCGATGCCGCGGCGATGCCGGTCCAGAGTTTCCTGACGCATTACCGACATGAGTTCGAGCACCTGATCGAGCACGGCCAAAGCATGGCAGCCTAGACCTGCGCCTGGATCTGAATCGGCGCCGCCCTATCGCGGCTCCGGCATCGCTACTTGTTGAATGGCCCTGTTCGCGCTGGCGAACATCACCGGAGGCGTGCGCCCGATCGGCGCCCGATCCGGTTCAGGGCGCCGATCGAGAGACCTGAATGACGGACAAGATCACTATCGAGATCGACGGCCGCACCTGCGAAGCGACGCCGGGAGAGATGATCATTGCGGTTGCTGACCGCGAGGGAATCTCCATCCCGCGTTTCTGCTATCACAAAAAGCTGTCGATCGCGGCCAACTGCCGCATGTGCCTGGTCGAGGCGGAGCAGGGCGGTCGCCCCTTCCCCAAGCCGGTGCCCGCATGCGCGACACCGGTCGGCGCAGGCATGACGGTTTTGACGCGCTCGCCCAAGGCCATCGATGCCCAGCAGGGGACGATGGAGTTTCTGCTCATCAACCATCCGCTCGACTGTCCGATCTGCGATCAGGGCGGCGAATGCGAGCTGCAGGATGTGGCGATGGGCTACGGCGGCGATGTCTCGCGGTTTGCCGAGCGCAAGCGCGTCGTCAAGGACGAGGATCTCGGCCCGCTCATTGCCACCGACATGACCCGCTGCATCCATTGCACCCGCTGCGTGCGCTTCGGTGCCGAGATCGCCGGTGTGCGTGAGCTGGGTGCCACGGGCCGCGGCGAAGACATGCGGATCGGAACCTTCGTCGCCCATACCATGAGCCATGAGCTCTCGGGCAACATCATCGATCTTTGTCCGGTCGGCGCGCTCACCTCCAAGCCTTACCGCTTCACTGCGCGGGCTTGGGAGCTGACCGACGCCGACAGCATCGCCCCGCACGACGGGGTCGGCTCGAACATCCGTCTCCATGTGCGCGACGGTCGGGTCATGCGGGTGCATCCGCGCGACAACGAGGCGGTGAATGAGACCTGGATCTCGGACCGCGACCGTTTCAGCTACGAAGGTCTGAACGCCGAAGACCGCCTGAACGCGCCCATGATCAAGGCCGAAGGGGTCTGGCGCGAGGTCGAATGGCAAGAGGCGCTGACCGCGGTCGCCGAGCGTCTCAAGTCCGCCGATGCGAGCCGCATGGGCTGGCTGATGGCCCCGAACGCGACGCTTGAAGAGCTGTATCTGGCGCAGCGGGTCGCGCGCGGCCTGGGGTGCGCCAATATCGATCATCGGCTGCGCCAGCAGGACTTCAGCGGCGACGACGCCGATCCCATGCTGCCTTGGCTGGGCCTGCCGATCGCCGATTTGGAGACCCGCGAGGCGATCCTCTTGATCGGAACCGAGATCCGCCAGGAGCAGCCGCTGCTGGCCCATCGCATCCGCAAGGCCGCGCTGGAGGGTGCGACCGTTGCCTGCGTGAATCCCTTGACCTTGGGGCTGACGCATCCCGCCCGGCAGTTGATCGGGACGCCGGCGCAGATGGTCGCGGATCTCGCGGCGATCGCCAAGGCGCTTGGTGCCAATGCCTCGGGAGCACTCGAGACGGTCATCGGCTCGGCCACGACGGGCGATGCCCATAAGGCGATCGCCGACGCGCTGCGTGCTGCGGGGGAGAAGTCGAGCGGCGTCGTGTTGCTTGGCGCGCTTGCTACCGCACATCCGGACTATGCGCTGCTCAAGGCGCTGGCCTATCGGATCGGCGAGCTCAGCGGTGCCGTCGTGGGTTTCCTGCCGGCATCGGCGAACAGC
>JBGSKP010000356.1:0-9080 GCA_041741175.1 Thiocapsa sp.
GCAGGCCGCCATCATCGGTCTGGAGACCAAGAACCTCACGGGCGGGACCGCCAAGATGCTGCCCAACCACCACATCACCAAACCGGTGCTGATCGGCGAGATCCAGGAAGACGGTCAGTTCGCCGTCGTCTGGTCGACCGAGGAAGAGGTCCCCGGCGACGCCTGGTCCGACTTCCTCGAAGGTTCCAAGGATCTCACTGCCGATTGGACCCCGCCGGTCATGTGCGGCAACTTCAACACGGTGACGAAGACCTGTCTCGGGGCTCAGGCGCAATAGTCATTGAACCGCGTCCGGCGGAGTATGGGCGGGTTGCGGTGTAGACTCGGTTTGGCGTGAGTCCATGAGCTCGGCGCTGGACGCGGTTCAAGTGATTTTCGGGATGGGTTTAGGTGATTGCCGGTAAGCAATCGACCGGCGTGTAGGGGCGAATTGATTCGCCCCGGGACTTCCAGGCACGCGCAGTCCGGATGTTTACACAACGATGATTCGGTTCAGTAAGCCCGCTCCCAGCCGGCTCGAAGCGGCTGCTTCGGACATCTCCGATCAATCGATGGGGCGTTTCCAGACAGCTTCCGATCGCAGCGAGTATCCAGATGCCCATGAGTCCGACATGCCGATCGCGACATTTCCCGCATCTTGCGGGCCTTAGTCTGGTCTTCGGTTTCCTGTGTCTGATCTGGCTGCCGCTCGCCAGCCAGGCCGCCGAGATCGACGCGGCCTTGATCGACCTGAGCGACCGTTCGTTCGAGGTGAAGCAGGCCGCGGTCGATGTGATCGCCGCCGGCGGTGATCCGCGCGCAGCGACGCTCCTCGAGGCGCTCTTAGGCGGTAACCTTTATGCGCGCGAGTCGGATCGACGTCCTGTCCTGGTCGCGCCCGCTACCGGCGGCTACCGACTCACCGATGCACTGGACGGCAGCGACCTCGGCGAGGTCGAGCGCAGTGCGGTGAAGAAGATCACCATCAACAACCGCATGCGCAACCAACTGCGCACGGCGATCGCGGCCCTTACGCTTGCGAGTCCCGATCCGGAGATTCGTCTCAAAGCCGCGCAGCAGATGCTGGGCGACGCCAACCCGATCGTCGTGGAGGCGATCCGCGAGCAGCTCGGGCGCGAGGACGATCAGCGCGTGCGCGATTACCTGGATCTGAGCCTGGCGCTGGCCAGTCTGCGTGACGAGGCCCCGGCCGCCCGGCTCACCGCAGTGAATGCGCTGTCGGGGAGTCTCTATCCGGCGGCGCGCAATGCCCTGACCACACTGCTGAGCGACGAGCCGGACCCGGAGGTGCGTGCTGCCGCGGAGCGGTCACTCGCCGCGATCGAGCAGAAGCTCAAGCTCAACGCGGCGGCTGAAACGCTCTTCTTCGGGCTCAGCCTCGGCTCGGTCCTGGTGCTCGCGGCCATCGGTCTGGCGATCACCTTCGGGGTCATGGGCGTCATCAACATGGCCCACGGCGAGCTGATCATGATCGGGGCCTACACGACCTATCTCGTTCAACAGGCGATGCCGGGGTTCCTGGACTATTCGCTGTTTGTCGCCATCCCGGCGGCCTTCGTGGTTGCTGGGCTGCTGGGGATCCTGATCGAGCGCACCGTCATCCGTTTCCTCTACGGCCGACCGCTCGAAACCCTGCTGGCCACCTTCGGCATCAGTCTCATCCTTCAGCAACTGGTGCGCACGACCATCTCGGCCCAGAACGTCGCCGTGCAGAATCCGTCCTGGATGAGCGGAGCGCTTCAGATCAATCCGGCACTCGCCCTCACCTACAACCGGCTCTATATCCTGGTCTTCGCCTTGATGGTCTTCGTCGCCCTGCTGCTGATCCTCAAGCGCACCGCTTTGGGGCTGCAGGTGCGCGCGGTCGCCCAGAACCGGGCGATGGCACGCTCGATGGGCGTACGCTCGGCGCGGGTCGATGCACTCACATTCGGCCTGGGCGCCGGTGTGGCGGGGGTGGCCGGTGTCGCCTTGTCCCAGCTCACCAACGTCGGCCCCAACATGGGGCAGGCCTATATCATCGACTCCTTCATGGTCGTGGTCTTCGGCGGGGTCGGCAATCTCTGGGGGACGCTGGTTGCCGGGCTGACCCTGGGCGTGGCCAACAAGCTGATGGAGCCCTGGGCCGGCGCGGTGCTCGCAAAGATCCTGGTGTTGGTCTTCATCATCCTCTTCATCCAGAAGCGCCCGCGCGGGCTCTTCCCGCAACGCGGACGCGCCGCGGACGGGTAAAGAGGTCGGTCGGATTCAGAGATCCGTGGTGAGCTTGAAGGTCGGGTGACGCTGCGCCGGTCCGGCCACAGAGGCCGTTTTGCCTGGTTTCGGAGACAAATGTTATGGGTGTGGTCAGGGTCATGAAGGGCGACAGAGGCGGACAGGCGATGTTGGCCGTCCTGCTGGTCGTGGCGGTCGTGGTGCCGATCCTGAATCTGGTCGTGCCCGAGTCCAGCCCCTGGCATGTTTCCACCTACACGGTGACCCTACTCGGCAAGTATCTGACCTATGCGCTGCTCGCCGTCGCGGTCGATCTGGTATGGGGTTATCTGGGCATTCTGAGCCTGGGCCATGCCGCCTTCTTCGGTCTCGGCGGCTACGCGATGGGCATGTATCTGATGCGTCAGATCGGCGACCGCGGCGTCTACGGTCACCCGGTGCTGCCGGACTTCATGGTCTTTCTGAACTGGTCGGAACTGCCCTGGTTCTGGCAGGGCTTCGACCTCTTCTGGTTTGCCGCGCTGATGGCCATACTGGTCCCCGGGACCCTGGCCTTTATCTTCGGTTATCTCGCCTTTCGCTCGCGGGTCACCGGCGTCTATCTCTCCATCATGACCCAGGCGCTGACCTATGCCCTGATGCTGGCCTTCTTCCGCAACGAGATGGGCTTCGGCGGGAACAACGGCCTGACCGACTTCAAGGATATCCTGGGCTTCGATCTGAAGAGCGACGCAACCCGAATCGGACTCTTCCTCGCCTCGGCGGGTGCCCTGGCGCTCGGCTATATGGCCTGCCGCTGGATCGTCACCTCGCGGCTCGGTCGTGTCGCGGTCGCGATCCGCGACGCCGAGGCGCGCACCCGATTCATCGGGTACCGGGTGGACCGGGTCAAGCTCGCCATCTTCACCTTCTCGGCGATGCTCGCAGGTGTTGCCGGGGCGCTCTACGTCCCGCAGGTCGGCATCATCAATCCGGGCGAGTTCTCGCCGCTCAACTCCATCGAGCTGGTGATCTGGGTGGCCATCGGCGGTCGGGCGACGCTCTACGGCGCTGTCATCGGCGCCATCCTGGTCAACTACGGCAAGACCTATTTCACCGGCGCCTTCCCCGAGGCATGGCTGTTCGCGCTGGGTGCGCTCTTCGTCGTCGTGACGCTCTTCCTGCCCAAGGGCATCGCCGGTCTGGTCGGCATGATCCGGACTTGGCGACGATCGCGATCCCCTGCCGCGTCCGGAGCGGAGGCCGCACCATGAAACCCGTCGAGCAACTACGCGAATCCATGCGCAAGGACCGGCAGTGGAGCTTCATGTACTCCATGCTGGATCTGGATCTGGATGTCAGCCAGGGCGTCATCCTCTATCTGGAAGGTGTCAGCGTCAGCTTCGACGGCTTCAAGGCGATCAACAATCTCAACTTCTACGTCAACGCCGGGGAGCTGCGCTGCGTGATCGGCCCGAACGGGGCCGGTAAAACGACCATGATGGACATCATCACCGGTAAGACGCGTCCGGATACGGGCAGCGCCTATTTCGGGCGGACCATCGATCTGCTGCGGCTCTCCGAGCCCGAGATCGCTGCGCTCGGCGTTGGCCGCAAGTTCCAGAAACCGACCGTCTTCGAGTCGCACAGCGTCTTCGAGAACCTCGAGCTCGCGATGGCCGGCGACAAACGCGTCTTCCCGACCCTGTTCGCCCGACTCCGCGGCGAGCAACGCGACCGCATCCACGAGGTCCTGGGCATCATCGGTCTCCAGGAGCAGACCCACCGCGAGGCCGGGGCACTCTCGCACGGCCAGAAACAGTGGCTTGAGATCGGCATGTTGCTGATGCAGGACCCGCATCTCCTGCTGGTCGACGAGCCGGTCGCCGGCATGACCCATCAGGAGATGGATCGCACGGCGGAGCTGCTGCTCTCGCTGGAGGGTAAGCACTCCGTGGTAGTGGTCGAGCACGACATGGACTTTGTCCGCTCCATCGCCAAGCGCGTCACCGTCCTGCATCAGGGCTCGGTCCTCGCCGAGGGCAGCATGGACGAGGTGCAGAACGACCCGCGCGTGGTCGAGGTCTATCTGGGGGAATAGACCCGGCTAAAACGCGTCTCGTGCGACATGTGAAGTGATCGCTTGGGACGAGCTGCCGATGTGCCAGCGACCGCAGTGGGGACGCGTTTTAGGTGATTTCAGGGAATAGTCATCCCGGCTGCGCATACCAGGAAGGCGTTTCGGGACGGTAGGGGCGAATTTATTAGCCCACACGCCAGGAGATCCTTCCCCGGAAATCACCTTAATTAAACCGCGCCCGGCGCGGTATGTGAGTGTTTTGGATGTTATCGGCCTCGTCAGATGCGACGATTGTCGGCGTCGACGCGGTTTAAGATCTTTCTTGTCTTTGTTTTTCATCTTGAATCGCGTCGACTGCAAGGCATCCTGAGCCGTCGACGCGGCAGCACATGACGACATCGATCATCACCTCGGACGCGATTCAATATGCTTGCGATTTCGGGACTCAATCAGTTCTACGGCGAGAGCCACACACTCTGGGACCTTGATGTCGAGATCCCGCAGGGTCAGTGCACCTGCGTGATGGGTCGCAACGGGGTTGGAAAGACCACCCTGATGCAATGCATCATGGGGCTGCTCCCGTTGCGCTCCGGATCCCTGAGCTATCAGGGGCAGGATCTCGCGCGTCTCACCGCCGAGCGACGCGCACCGCTCGGGATCGGCTATGTCCCGCAGGGCCGCCAGATCTTCCCGCTGCTGACCGTCGAGGAGAATCTGCGCATCGGTCTCGCCGCGCGGCCCGATCGCGCCAAACAGATCCCGGGCTACATCTTCGAGCTCTTCCCGGTGCTCAAAGAGATGCTGGGCCGTCGCGGCGGCGACCTTTCCGGCGGTCAGCAACAACAGTTGGCCATCGGCCGCGCACTCGTCATCGACCCCAAGCTCCTGATCCTCGACGAGCCCACCGAAGGCATCCAGCCCAACATCGTCCACGAGATCGGCGACATCATCCGCCGTCTCATGACCGATCTGAACCTCACCGTCATCCTGGTCGAGCAGAAGCTCCCCTTCGCCCGCCGCGTCGCCGATCGTTTCATCATCCTCGACCGCGGACGCCTGATGGCGAGCGGGGCGATGCCCGATCTGACCGAGGATCTCGTCAAGCAATACCTGACGGTTTGAGTCCGAGCCGGGAGTCACTCCGTCACCGGTAGCGCCTCGCGTTTCCGATAAACCGTTCCCTGAAAGAGCGCGATCAGGGTCTGGTCGTCGTCGAGGATGCGGATCAGATAGGTGGCGAGCTTGGGGTTGATCGAGACCTCTTCGGCCTCGGCGACCAGGGTGCCGCCGTGGGCGGCGGTCATGTATGAGATGGAGACGTTGATCCCGAGGGCGACGGTGCCATGCGAGTTGGATGCGACGGCGAAGACCAGATCGGCCAGGCTGAAGATGGCCGCGCCGTGGACGACGCCGACGGCGTTGCGGTGGTGATCATGGATCTCGAGCTTGGCCTTAGCCCGACCCGGTGCCATCTCCAATAGCTCAATGCCGACGTGCGCGGCAAAACGGTCCTTGAGGAAGAATTGCCTGAGCTCGGCCTGGGTCATCTGTTGCGTTTGGGTCATGCTAAGGTCTCTCTTGCGCACCGCGTCGTTCGGATTTCGGCGGCGAGGTCGGAAACCCGCTCGCCGGACGAGGTGTCGAAGTATAGCGTGACAGGAAACCGGATAGGCTGATCAGGATCTCTGCGATGCGCCAACCAATGCCCCCAGCCAAGCAGGCCGGCTTCCGGGCTGCTGTCCTCTTTCTGTTGTACCTGATGCTCCTGCCGGCGATGGCGCACAGCGGTCTGAATGAACCCCAGCGTATCATTCAGCAGGTGTCCGACGGCTTGATGCGTGTGCTTCGGGAGGATCGAGACCGCATCGCCAGCGATCCGGATTATGTCCGGCGCCTTGTCGATGAGCTGTTCCTGCCGCATGTGGATGTTCCGCGTGTATCGGCCTTCGCGCTCGGGCCCTATTGGCGTGACGCCACGCCCGAGCAGCGTCGGGTCTTTCAGGTCGAGTTTCAGCGTCTTTTGATGCAGACCTATGCCTCTGCGCTCAACACACTGGATCGTTGGGAGATTCGCTTTCTGCCCATGCAACTGGAGCCTGGGGCCACCCGGACACTGGTCCGGACCGAGATTGCGCAGCCGGGTGGCGAAGCGGTGCGTGTCGATTACCGCATGGCGTTGAGCGAGGGGCGATGGCGGGCCTACGACGTGGCGGTGCAGGAGGTGAGCCTGCTTGCGTCCTATCGCAGTCAGTTCAGCGCGGTTGCACAGCGGCGCGGGCTCGATGGCCTACTCGAGGAGCTGACTGCCCGAAACAACACACGACGCTGAGACGGGCAGCCGCTCTCACCTGATCCACACCACAGGATGTGAATCAGGTTGCCTGAGGCTAACGTGCCGGCGAGGGCGTCGGTTCAGGCGCCAGCGCAAAGCCCCTCAAGTTCCGGGAGAAGTCCTCGAGCGCCCTGATGCCGGTGGTCTCGGCACGGTGACACCAGTCCTGCAGTGCGTTCAGCAGTGCCTCCTGGCTCGGCGCCTTGCGGTCCCAGATCTCCTGCAGGCCCTCGCGGAACTGGTAGACGGTTGCGAGGGTTTGGTTCCTGGCCAGGAGCTGCTCCAGGCTGTTGCGGGCCGCGGCATCAAGGCGTTTGCCCTCGGTCAGGAGCAGTCGCCGCGCCCGTCTGACTAGGCGACGGCAGTGCTCGGCGTCGTGGCACAGCTCCTCTCGCGAGACCGGTCCCATGACCTCCTTACCGTAACGTGCAAACACATGCATTCGGCTGGTGATGACGGCGCGCAAGGTCTCCAGATCCAGCTGAGCTTTTCCCGGAACCACCTGCGGGTTCGGGGCAACCCGGCGAACCTTCGCCAGCCCCAATGCCTGGAAGATCCGGATATACATCCAGCCGATGTCGAATTCCCACCACTTCGATGAGAGCCGCGCGGAGCTCGGAAAGGCGTGATGGTTGTTGTGCAGCTCCTCTCCGCCGATCAGGATGCCCCAGGGGACGATATTCGTGGAGGCATCCGACGGCTCGAAGTTGCGATAGCCGAAAAAGTGACCGACGCCGTTGATGACCCCGGCCGCCCAGATGGGGATCCACAACATCTGAACCGCCCAGATGGTGGGGCCGTAGAGACCGAAGAGCAGCACATCGAGGATCAGCATCAGCGCCGGCCCCTGCCAGGAATAGCGGCTGTAGACACGGCGTTCCAGCCAATCGTCCGGGGTGCCTTTGCCGTAGCGCTCCACAGCGGCGCGGTTGCTGGCCGCTTGTGCGTAAAGCTCAGCGCCTTCGCCTAACACCTTGCGCAGTCCCAGGATCTGAGGGCTGTGCGGATCCTCGGCGGTTTCGCATTTGGCGTGGTGGTGCCGATGCACGCCGACCCATTCCTTGGTGACCATCCCGGTGGTGAGCCAGAGCCAGAACCTGAAGAAGTGGGCGAGCGCGGGATGCAGATCCAGTGCGCGATGTGCCTGTGAGCGGTGGAGGTAGACCGTCACGGCGATGATCGTGATATGGGTCATGCCGAGCGTGATGAGCACGGCCGGCAGGATGCCGACGTCGAGCAGTCCGTAAAGGGTCATAAGGTACCTGGGAACCTGTTGGATGGGTGTCGATTCCGGATGTGCCGGATCAAACGTCGCACGACGATCGCGCAGACTGTTCGGGTGATTCGCGGTCAGTGTGCACCGGTTCAAGCGAGCTGTGCGCGGTCTGCGGTGCACGCAAAGCAGCTGGCGCGCAAAAAAACCGATAACCTGCCGGGTTGTTCACTGCCCACCTGTGACCGCTCGATGCAGGATCAGGTTCCCGATGGGATCCATCCGTGCTTGCCAGCCGGGGGCAAGCCAGGTCGTGGCGAGAGCGTCTGCGATGATCACCGGACCGGCGCACTGGCGAGCCTGTCCGACGTCCGCGCGTGACAGGGTCTGGATCGGGGTCGCGCAGCCAGATGCTCGACGGCTGTGTGGCGATGCGCCCCGGCCAGACGCGACGATTTTGGGCAGCGCAACACTTGGAACGGGGCCGCGGACGCGCACCCGCAGATTCACCAGCTCAACCGGCAGCGCGAGCCGGTGACCGTAGCGATCCCGATGCTGTCTATGAAACGCCTCGACGCACGCCGGCACCCGATTCCAAGGCAAATTCAGTGTGTATGACTGGCCGCGATACCGCAGATCGAGCGAGCGTTCGACACGCAGCCGCTCGCGGGTAAATCCCTCCTGCTCCAGCTCGATACGCACGGATTCAGCCAGGTCGTCGAGCGCCGCCTCGATGTCGCGATCGTCCGACTGATCGAGCAGCCCGAGTCGCGTTCGGGTGAGGGTCCGGCCCGCCGGGGTCACCAGCATCCCGAGCGCCGACAGGACGCCGGCATGCACCGGAACCAGCGCGCGGGTCATCCCCAGTGCATCGGCCAGGGCACACACATGCAGACCACCTGCCCCGCCGAATGAGGTCAGAATGAAGTCGCGCGGATCCAGCCCGCGCTGGACCGAGATGACGCGCAGCGCCCGCGCCATGTGCTCGTCGGCGAGACGCACGACGCCCAATGCAGTTTCTTCGACAGACAGCCCCATTCCTTGGGCGAGGTGTGCGATGGCTGCGCGTGCGGCCGCGATATCCAAACGCATGCGTCCACCGAGGAATCCATCCGGATCGAGTCTGCCGAGCACCAGATCGGCGTCGGTCACCGTCGCCTCGCGGCCGCCCCGGCCGTAACAGGCCGGTCCGGGATCGGCCCCGGCGGATTCGGGTCCGACGCGTAGCATGCCGCCTGCATCAAGCCGGGCGATCGAGCCGC
>JBGSKP010000357.1:0-7741 GCA_041741175.1 Thiocapsa sp.
GGCGCAAACCGCGCACCCGCGCGCACCGGATCACAGCCGAATGGTGTGATGCTCCAGCGGGTAGCCGCGATCGCGGTAATAGCGGAATCGTTCGCGCCCGGCGAGGCGGGCGGCGGAGTCATGATCGATCGGTTCGCAGAGTCGCTCGAAGCGTCCGAAAAACGCCGGGGCATCGCTGGCGAGATTGACCAACACCTGGTCCTCGCTCTCGGGGGAACCATCACCGCTGATCAGCACCGGAGTCAGGTCATGATCGGTTTTGCCAACAAGGCCATGCGGGATAAAGCTCTCCTCCCGGAAGGTCCAGAGGAGCCGATCCAGATGCCGCGCCTGCTCAGGATCGGGACAGTGAACCAGCACGCGTGCGCCGGTGGCGCGGATCCGCTCCACCAGACGACAGACGAGGACGAAACGATCGCCGCCGCTGTCGGTTTCGAGACTGTAGAAATCGATTCGGGTCATGGGTTAAACCGCGTCTTGTCTGACTTGGGATCTGATCGTTTGGGCTCGACCTTGGGTGCGTCCACGACGTAGGCGGTAACGCGGTTTAAGTGTTTAACGGAATCTCTTGATAAATATAAGAGTCGCGTGCGTTTTGCACCCATGTCCCACAGCCATGCAAGGGGGCGGTCATGGGCGCCTGAGCCGGGCTGGTCTCGAAACAAACCATCACACCGCGGGTGCGGAGTAGTATAGCGAGTTAAGAGGGCTCTTCGGCGGATGGCGTGGCCTTGGCAGGGCATTGGCCGACCCAAAAGGTAGTCAAACAGTCCAGATCAGAACAAGTTTGCGAGTGTGATGCCCCAAGATTCGCTCAGCGAATGTCTCGAGTGTGGTCTGCTCCAGCGCATCCCCGCGGTGCCACGCGGCGGAACGGCCCAATGCGTGCGCTGTGGCGGGGTTCTGCATCGCAACCGACCGGACAGTTTGAACCGCACACTCGCCCTTACGATCGCCGGTCTGGTGCTCTTTATCGTTGCGAACAGCTTCCCCTTCCTGGATTTCGAGATGCAGGGCCGGAGCACCCAGACAACGCTCATCACGGGAGTCGTCGATCTATATCAGGGAGGCGATTGGCCGATCGCCGCGGTGGTGTTGTTCACGAGCATCCTGGCGCCGGGGCTTCAGTTGGCGTTGCTGCTGGTCGTGCTGATCCCGCTGAGTTTGAACCGGATGCCGACCTGGTTGCCGCGCCTGTTTCGCTGGATCAGGACGCTGGTGCCCTGGGGCATGATGGACGTCTTCATGGTCGGTATCCTGGTCGCGGCGGTCAAGCTCGCCGATTTGGCGTCCATTGTGCCGGGGACATCGCTGTTTGCGCTGGTCGCGCTGATATTCGTGCTGGCTGCCGCGCAGTCGGCACTGGACCCGGATCTGGTCTGGTCGCGGGTGCAGATCGTGCCGCGCCTGACCCGCCCGCCCCGGGCGGGTGAGCCTTATCTCTCCTGCGATGTCTGCGAACTCGTGGTGCGTCCGGTCGATGCCCGGCTCGATCGTCATCTGCTGCGCTGCCCACGCTGCGACGATGTGCTGCACCCGCGCAAACCAGCGAGCCAACAGCGAACCTGGGCGCTACTGATTGCCGCGGTAGTCTTCTATGTCCCTGCGAATCTCCTGCCGATCATGACGGTGACATCGCTCGGACGCAGCCAATCGGATACCATCTTCACCGGGGTAGCCTTCATGTTGGATCACGGGATGTGGCCACTAGCCGTCGTGATCTTCACCGCCAGCATCTTCGTGCCGCTTCTGAAGCTCGTGAGCCTCGCCTTCCTGCTTGTCTCCGTCCAACTGCGCTCGGCGTGGCGGCCGCGCGAGCGGACACGTCTGTACCGTGTCGTCGAGGCGATCGGCCGTTGGTCGATGGTGGATGTCTATGTGGTCACGATCTTGGTGGCACTGGTGCGGCTGGGTAATCTTGCGAGTGTTCAGGCGGAGCTGGGCGCGGTGTTCTTTTCTGCGGTCGTGGTCTTGACCATGCTCGCGGCCATGTCGTTCGATCCCAGACTGATCTGGGATGCAATGGAGTCGGGACATGTCGGAGATCGAGAGTGCCCGGACGGGGCCGCTGTTGCCGGATCCTCGTAACCCGGATCCTCCCGGCCCGGATCGTCTCGGCCAGGATTCTGGCAACGAGACGCCGCAGGCGGTCGTGAAGGCGCGCAGCGGCCTGTCTTTCGTCTGGTTGATCCCGCTGCTGGCCGTTCTGATCGGTGGCTGGCTGGCCGCCAAGACATTCGCCGAGCGGGGGCCGATCATCACGATCGAGCTGCGAACCGCGTCCGGTCTGGAGGCCGGCAAGACCAAGGTCAAGTTCAAGGATGTCGATATCGGTCAGGTAGCCGCGATCGATGTCAGCGCCGATCTGAAGAGCGTGCTGGTCACGGCCGAGCTCAAGCACGGATCGGAGGACTTCCTCACTGTCGATACCCGGTTTTGGGTCGAACGTCCACGGGTTACCGCCAGCGGTGTCTCCGGGCTCGAAACGCTGTTGTCCGGCTCCTACATCGCCATCGATCCGGTGCGCGGCGGCAAGAGCGTGCGCTCGTTCAAGGGGCTGGAGGAGCCGCCGCTGTTCACGACATCGGAGCCCGGAACCCGCTTTCTGCTGCGCTCGCCCACCCTGGGGTCGGTGAATATCGGCTCGCCGGTTTACTATCGCCAGATTCAGGTCGGGCAGGTCGCCGGGTTTGCCCTCGACGATGATGGCGATGCGGTCGGCATCGATGTGTTCGTTTTCGCCCCGCACGATCGATTGGTGACCACCAGCACGCGGTTTTGGAACGCGAGCGGAATCGATTTCTCGCTCAGCGCGGCGGGCATCAAGGTCGATACCCAGTCGCTCATGGCGGTGGTGGTTGGCGGGCTGGCCTTCGATACGCCCGACACCATCGACTCGGCCGGTGAGACCCCGAGCGCCGATCACGTCTTCCCGCTCTACTTGAGCCGCGACGAGGCACACGAAAAGATCTATCCGCACAAGGAGCGCTATCTGCTGTTCTTCGACGGCTCGGTGCGCGGACTGAGTGTCGGGGCACCGGTGATGTTGCGTGGAATTGCCATTGGGCAGGTACTGGACATCCAGCTACAGCTCAGTATCGACGACCTTCAGTTCCATATCCCGGTCTTGATCGAGGTGGAGCCGGAGCGCATCGCACTGCGTGGTGATCGCGATAAGCTGGGTGAAGCCGGTATGATCGAGCGGCTGGTGGCCAAGGGCCTGCGAGCGCAGCTTAAAACCGGGAGTCTGATTACGGGCCAGCTCTATATCGAACTCGACATCTATGCTGGTCAGCCGCCCGAGCCACTCGCCAAGCATGGCGATTACGACGTGCTTCCGACAATTCCGGGCTCACTCGAGGCGCTTACCGGCAAGGTTACGGAGATCCTTGATCGGCTCGAAGCCTTTCCGTTCGACCAGATCGGCCGGGATCTGACCGATACCCTGGCCGGCGCCAGCGCACTCCTCAATTCCGCCGGGCTCACGCAGGGGATTGCCGAGCTCGACCAAACCCTGGTCGAGATCCGCGGGCTGGCGGAGCAGCTCAATACCGGGATTGCGCCCGAGTTGGCGGAGACTCTGCGGCAAACATCTGACACATTGCGTGGCGTCAGGCAGATGATCGAGGAAGGTTCGCCGGTCTCAGTGGAGTTGCGGCGCACACTGAGCGACGTGGCGGGTGCGGCGAGGTCGCTGCGTGTTCTCGCCGACTATCTTGAGCGCAACCCAGAGGCCCTGCTGAGGGGCAAAGGAGGAGGTCGATGAAGGGTAGGCGATTCGGGTGGTGGCTGCTCGCTGCCGCCATGACACTGACAGCGGGGTGCGCAACCTCTCCGCCGTCGAGCTTCTATACCCTGACGGCAATCCCCGAGCGCAGTGATTCGGGCGGGCCACCAAGTGCGGCACTGGGCGTGGGCCTTGGCCCCGTCAATTTTCCGCAGTTCCTCGATCGCCCCCAGATCGTCACGCGCGATGGCGGGAACCGGTTGAAGATCGACGAGTTCCACCGCTGGGGCGGTACGGTGCAGGACGATTTCCTACGTGTCTGGACCGAAAACATGTCGTCTCTGCTGGGCACCTCAAGCGTGTTCGTCTTCCCAAACGAGGTGCGCTATCCCCTGGACTTCCGGGTGACCGCCAATGTGCTCGCCTTCGAAGGCGGCGTCGACGGCGATGCCGTGCTCCGAGTTCGCTGGATCGTGCTCGATCATCGGACCGACCAAGTGCTGCGCGTTGAAGAAACCCATTATCGCCGCCCGATCGCCGAGCCGAAGGACGAGGGCGCGCTGATCGCGGCAATGAGCGCGGCGCTGGGCGATTTCAGTCGGGATGTTGCGGTGACGTTGAAGAGACTGCCGAAACCCAGGCGCGTCGAGGCGCAGGCTTACGAGCGTTCAGGTCTGTGACCTGGTTAGGGGCCGATAGCGCCCGAAGTGAATGGTTTTCAGGCTGTGTATGTCCTTCGGAATCCGGTCGAGCATCCCCACGGGCACGGGAGCCGAACCGGACAGTGCGCTCAGGCTGGACCGCTTGGGCGATCTGGTTCAAGGCGTCGGTGATCTGGGTCTGATCAACCATAGACGGTCCTCCCTTACCGCAAGGCCCGGAACAAGGCGCTGCCAGGCTGTTGGTGACGGGCTTCAGGCATCGGCGCCGCAGCGTATGTCGCGGCAGTGATTGACCTCGACCGTGACATGGAGCAGGCCCTGGATGGGCGCTAACAGGTTGCGATAATGTTCGACCGGACGTGGGTCGTGCGTGACGAGTGAGAGGATGCAGGCGCGGCCGGCCGGTGCGATCCGCCAGATGTGCAGATCCGCGACCTGGTTGTCGGCATCCGCTTCGATGCGTCCCCGGATGTCTTGCTCGATGTCCTTATGATCCTCGGCATCCAGCAGGACGTGTGCGCTGGCGCGCGCGAGCCCCCAGGCCCAGCGGCTGATCAGGATGGCGCCGACGATGCCCATCAACGGATCCATGAAGGCCCAACCGTAGAGCATGCCCATGGCAAGTGCCACCAGCGCGAGCACCGAGGTAAGCGCATCGGCGATCACATGCAGGTAGGCGGCCTTCAGATTGTGATCCTGGACATCGCCGTGGCTGTGCAGGTGCGCATGATGATGCGCATGCTTATGGTGATATTCAGGCTCATCCGTGTCGTCATGAGCATGCCCGTGATGAGAGTGCTCATGTCCAGAATGACCCAGCAACCAGGCGCTCAGCAGATTGACCGCGAGGCCGAAGACCGCGACGATCATCGCCTCCTCGTAGTGGATTTCAACCGGATCGACGAGGCGACCGAATGACTCGATCAACATCCAGATGGCGCCTGCGGCTAGCAGGATGGCACTGGAGTAGCCGGCGAGCGACGAGACCTTCCCGGTACCGAACGTGAATCGTGGATCCGCCCCGCGGCGGCGCGCGAAGGCATAGGCATAGGCGGCGACGCCGAGTGCCGCGGCATGACTGCCCATGTGCCAGCCGTCGGCGAGAAGCGCCATAGAGCCGGTGATCCAGCCGGCGACCAGCTCCAGGATCATGGCCGCGAGTGTCAAGCCTACGACCAGACGGGTCCGATGCTCCGCGTCCTGTTGGTCGGCGGTCGCAAAGTCGTGGCTGTGGCCCCATTCGCGGATGTCGTGCGTGTGCATATGGGCCTGTTACCGCGTTTGAAGTCTGTTCTTGCGCCCCGGTCCGGCTCCGACCGGAGCGTACTCAAGACGCCGGCGAATAATCCTCGCCGATCCATTCATAGGATTCGATCGTCGCCGGGTCACACTTGCTGCAACCCGAGCTGCATCCGGGCGAACCTGTGATCCGACGGACCCGGCCCTTGCGCTCCAGAATGGTCAGCATGCCGCGCAGCGCGTCCGGGCTGGATTCGAAGCGATAGGCCAGGTCCATCAAGCCGACCCGGCGGTGCTGCTCGAGATAACCGGTGAGCTCCGAGAGGATCATGCTACGTCTCCTTGGTGATGTGGGGTCGAGGGCGTCGATCCGAACCGGCGGTTATGCGCCCTCGCGGACCAGTCCTGCCTGCCGCGGCTCCCCGCGTTCCGCACTGATCCGCATCCCGATCACCACGGCGGCGAAGAGGGCCAGCATGCCGGCAATCCAGGCCGCCGAGCTGGTCGGATCGCGCGCGAAGATGGCGCTCTGATAGAAGACGGTGGCAACGATGTAACCGAGCCCTGTCGTCCAGAGCACCGTAAAGACCGCCCAGCCCGGCGAGGTCTCGCGATAGATGGCCGCAATCGCCGCGACGCAGGGCGCATAGAGCAGGATAAAGAGCAGATAGGCGAAGGCGCCGGCGGCCCCGTCGAAACGCGAGGCCATGGCCCCGAAGGTGCCCGTGGTGATTTCTTGAGACTCGGCCACGGCGGCCGTGTCGGTCAGGTCGCCCACGTTCAAGCCCATCGGGTCCTCCCAGCTGCCGAGTGCATCGGCGAGGTTTGCGGGAATCGTCGCCAAGGCGCCGAGCAGACCGGCCTTCAGATCGAAGGGTGTTTCCGCTTCGGTCTCGCCGGCATCCGCGACCGCGAGGGCCGAGTAGGTCGCGTCCAGGGTGCCGACCACGGCCTCCTTGGCCAGGATGCCGGTGAAGATGCCGACGGTGGCCGGCCAGTTCTCGGCGTCCAGGCCCATCGGCGCGAAGGCAGGCGAGAGCGTGCGCCCGACCTCGGCGAGGACGGACCTGTCGCTGTTCTCGTTGCCGAAGGAGCCGTCCGTGCCGACACTGTTCATGACGTTGAGCACCAGAACCATGGGGACGATGACCTGACCCGCCCGGACGACAAAGCCGCCGGTGCGGTCGAGCGTGCGCAAAGCGACGCCTTTGAGCGTCGGCAGGTGATAGGGCGGGAGCTCCATGATGAAGGGCGTGGCGTCGCCTTTCAGCAGGGTGCTCTTCATGACGAAACCGGTCAGCACGGCGACCGCGATGCCGATGAGATAGAGCCCGAAGACGATGTTCTGACCGCCGACCGGGAAGAATGCGGCGGCAAAGAGGACATAGACCGGCAGACGCGCACCGCAGGACATGAATGGCGCCATCAAGACCGTCAGCGTCCGGTCGCGTTGGTTCTCCAGGGTCCGCGCGGCCATGATCGCCGGCACGTTGCAGCCGAATCCGACCAGGAGCGGCACGAAGGATTTGCCCGGCAGGCCGATGGCGCGCATGAAGCGATCCATGACGAAGGCTGCGCGGGCCATGTAGCCCGAGTCCTCGAGGATCGACATGAAGATGTAGAGGAAGGCGATAATGGGGATGAAGGTTGCCACCACCTGGATGCCGCCGCCGATGCCGTCGGCCAGCAACAGGACGAGCCACGCGGGTGCGCCCAGAGCGGCAAGGACATGGGCCGTCCCGTCCACGAAGAGCGTGCCGGCGGCTTGATCGAAGACGTCGATAAAGGCGCCGCCGATGTTGATGGTGAACATGAACATCAAATACATCACGACCAGGAAGATCGGGATGCCGAGCATGCGGTTGAGCATGACCCGGTCGATGCGGTCGGAGAGGTTGCGCGAGACCTTGCCGACCTGCGTCACTGTAGCCTGGGTCAGGGCGTGCGCGAAGCTGTAGCGGGCATCCGCGACCAGGATGTCGAGATCCTCGGCCTGATCGCCGAGCAGCGCGCGGACCTCGCCCGGTGCCACCTGATCACCGACCAGGCGCTGCGCCAGATCGTCGCCCTCCAGCAGACGGGCGGCAAGCCAGCGCGGCGAGTCGCCGTTCTC
>JBGSKP010000358.1:0-2135 GCA_041741175.1 Thiocapsa sp.
CGGTTGGGTCTGAAACGCCCGACGTCCGGTTAAACCGCGCCCGGTGCGGTCTGCGATGTTTTTGGATGGGTTCGGCGCTGGCAGACTCGACGACCGTTTGAGTCGGCGCGGTTTAAGTCATTAAAAAATGTTCAATTCTAAACCGCGTCTCCGCAAAGGTCGGAAGAATCCTTGAGCCCGACCCAAGATGAAAACGACGCTTTTCACTCTTGACGCGGTTTAGTCCAGGTCAATACGGCTCCGGCACCGCAGGGAGCAGAGGCCAAGGCAGCGTCGCTCCGAGAAATCGTGGAAACTCTGGAATCCCGCGTTGCGGTCTCGGAGTCGCGGAGCGTCTCGGGCGACGTCGGTCGCGAACCGATTGACTTGATTGCAGTCCTGAGCGGTCGATCGCGTTGTCAAGGTTGGCAGGTTAATTGCTTTAACCTTCGGGGCACTCCGATCGCGTAGGGCTATCGCCGATGATCGTGTTCTCTGTGAGCGTCTGTGTTCCGCCATTGCAACGCGCCGATTTCCTGAAAAGCGTCGGGGCGCTGCTCGAGCCGACCCGCGTTGTGCCGGGTTGTGTGAACTGCCGGCTCTACCTTGACGTTGAAGATCCCGACGCCTTCACCTTGGTGGAAGAGTGGGTGACCCAGGCGGCGTTGGACAGGCATCTGACATCGAGCGCCTTCAAGACCCTGGTTGCCGCGATCGAGATGTCGGCGGAGCCGCCTTTGGTGTACGTCGACAGATTGGAGCATCGCGCCGGGATCGAGGTCATCGAGGCGGCCCGGCGGGCGCAGGGCCTGCTATAGCGGGCGGCTGACCCCACAACCCCGATCCGGGCCGGCCGTTGGTGGAAACCTAAAGGGTGAAGTGGCATGAACGAAACGACAGCAACGGAGCGCCGCCCGGAGACAGTCGCGCTGACCGACGAGGAAGGCGTCAAGAAGATCATCGTCGACACCGTGTTCGGCCTCTGGGGTATCGTCAACAATCTGACTCGACTGCGGCCCTCCAAGCGCGAGCGCTATCGGGTCACGATCTTCGGCTCGGCGCGGATCAAGCCCGGTCATTGGGCTTACGACGAGGTGAAGCGCCTGTCGAGCGCCTTGGCGGAGATGGGCTGCGACATCGTCACCGGCGGCGGACCCGGGCTGATGCAGGCGGCCAACGAGGGTGCACGGTCACGGGATTCCGGCGAGCGCGCGCAGAGTGTCGGCATCCGCGTGGACCTGCCTTTCGAGCAGGAGGTCAACCCTTTCGTCCAGGAGGCCTACGAGCATCAGACCTTCTTCAGCCGATTGCACCACTTCGTGATCGTTTCCGATGCCTACGTCGTGGTACCGGGCGGTATCGGCACCGTCCTCGAATCCATGCTGATCTGGCAACTCCTGCAGGTCCGACACCTGCACGCGACGCCGCTGATCTTCGTCGGAGAGATGTGGTTCGAGCTGGTTGAATGGGCGACGCGCCACATGCTGCGCCCCGGCTCCGAGCTAGCCAATCCGGAGGACATGACCATTCCCCGCTGCGTCAAGACGGCGGACGAGGCCATTGCCATTCTCGAGCGGCAGCACGCCCACTGGCAGAACGGCGTCTCGTCGCTGCACGGTGACTCACGCAGGGACGACTCCGCACCCTAAACCCATCATTCCGGCGGCGATCAGAGACACGGATCGCCAGATCGCCGCGCGCTCGGTATATTGCACGCCGCTATCGGCTGCGCACCCGCCACCGAGCCCGGATTTCAGCACATACCAGGAGATTCCAAGATGTCGGAGCCGATCCACCCGGCCGCGATCCACCACTTACCGCCCTTCGTCACAGCGCCGGGCGAGACCGACGGCCTGCTCGTGGCGATGGCGATCTTTTTGCTGGTTGCCGTCATCGGCATCGGCCTCGTTTACTTCAAGCTCCATGCACTGCCGGAGCAGCTGGCGCATCGCGGACAGAAGGTCCAATTCCAGCTCGTCGCGGTGCTTGCCCTGCTCGCGCTCTTCACCCACAACCACGCGTTCTGGATCGCCGGGCTGCTGCTCGCACTGGTGCCGCTGCCGGATTTCACCACGCCGCTGTCGTCGATCGCCACCTCGCTGGAGCGCATCGCCGGCAGGCCCGAACCAGCGCCGTCGCCCGCGAGTACGACGGCA
>JBGSKP010000359.1:0-5978 GCA_041741175.1 Thiocapsa sp.
GAGGGCACCCAGGCGCAGTTGGCGCCGGCCTTGGGGTGGCCGGCCTTGGTCGCGAGCATGGCCCGCATTTCGTCCGGCATGGTCCACATGCCCTTGCCGATCTGGGCATGGCCACGCAGACCGCAGGCCAGACCGACATCGACGTTCCAGTTCTCGTAGGCGAGCAGCCAGGGGGCGTTCTTCATATCGCCCTTGCGCAGCATTGCGCCGGCTTCCATGTCGGTGTGAATCTCATCGCCGGTGCGGTCGAGGAAGCCGGTGTTGATGAAAATCACCCGCTCCCGTGCGGCGCGGATGCATTCCTTCAGGTTGACCGTCGTGCGGCGCTCCTCGTCCATGATGCCGATCTTGATGGTATTGCGGGCCAGCCCGAGTGCATCCTCGACCCGCGCGAAGGTGTCCACCGTGAGCTCCACCTCCTCGGGACCGTGCATCTTCGGCTTGACGATATAGATGCTGCCGGTGCGTGAGTTGCGGCGCGCGCCATAGTTCGGATGGATGTCGTGCAAGGCGCAGGCGACCGTGATGAGGGCGTCGAGCATGCCCTCGGGGATCTCGTTGTCGTCGGCGTCAAGCACCGCATCGGTGGTCATCAGGTGGCCCACATTGCGCACCAGCATGAGCGCGCGGCCGGGCAGGGTGAGGGTGCCGCCAAGCGGGGTGCGATAGGTTCGATCGGCATCGAGTGCACGGTCGACCGCCTTGCCGGCCTTCTGGAAGCGGGCCGTCAGGGTGCCGTTCATCAGCCCCAGCCAGTTGCGATAGACACCGACCTTATCATCGGTATCCACCGCGGCGACCGAGTCCTCGCAGTCCTGAATGCTGGTCATGGCCGATTCCAGGATCAGATCGGCGACCCCCGAGTGGCTGGCGCGACCGACCTGATGCTCTCGATCGATTCGCAGCTCGATGTGCAGCCCATGATTGACAAGGAGAATCCCCGTGGGCTGTTCCGGTGTCCCGAGATAGCCGACGAACTGGCCGGGCTCGGTCAGCATGGTCTGGCTATTGTCCGGCAGGCAGACTGTCAGCTTGCCGTCTTCGACCTTGTAGCCGCAGGATTCGGCATGCGAGCCGCGATTCAGCGGCGCGGCCTCGTCCAGGAAGGTGGCGGCTCGGGCGATCACCTCGGCGCCACGCATGGGGTTATAGGACGCGCCACGTTCCAGCCCGTCGGTATCCGGGATAACGTCCGTGCCGTACAGTGCATCGTAGAGGCTGCCCCAGCGGGCGTTGGCCGCGTTGAGCGCGTAGCGCGCGTTGCTGACCGGCACCACGAGCTGAGGGCCGGCGATCTCGGCGATTTCGGCGTCGACGTTCGCGGTGCTCACGCTGAAGTCCGGGCCCTCCGGAACGAGATAACCGATGTCCGCCAGGAAGGCGCGATAGGCACCCTGGTCCAGCGGTTGGCCGCGATGCTCCAGGTGCCAGGCGTCGATGCGCAACTGCAAAGCGTCGCGTTTGGCCAGAAGTTCGCGCTGGCGCGGTGCGAGGTCACGGACCATTTCACTGAAGCCGTGCCAGAGCGCCGTCGGGTCAATCCCGGTACCCGGCAGGATCTCGTCCTTCACCAGGTCGTATAACGGCTGTGCGACTTTCAAGCCGCCGACATCGATGCGTGTCATCATGCTGTTCTCTCCATCCCTCGGGTGGCGAGGGCGTCTCAGTGGGTGTCGGAGGCTTGTGCGCCGGTTGTTTTGACGCTGCAAAGAGAGCGTCTGCGCGTCCGCGTCTACGGCTCCGCGGCTGGTTGAGATTCGCCACGCGCTCACTTTTCTTAAACTCCTAAAATGGAGACCCCGTTCGGTTCACGCAAGATTTGCCTGATGAATTGCTTCAAGTTAGAGCATTCGTTTGTCCAATGCTCGCGAGGGTATCCCGCGTGGAATTATGGGCGATCTGAGGCGACGCCCGACACCTGCGAGCTAAACCCCGCGCAATACGCTGAACTCTCGGAACAGCTTGATCGGTAATGGCGTCTTGATTCGCCAGATGATGCTCATCGGACGGTTACCCTCTGCCGACTCGATGGCTAAACCACCACAAGCGCGGTAGGCATCGCCCTTGCGAGATCGGACGAAAAGCTGGAATTGCCATCCATTGGCATGGCTGTCGAGATAGCGGCGACCGCTTTTGGTGTCCGGGCCTGAGCTATTTTGAGTCTGCCAGTGGAAACGCTCGGTGCTGATGGCGTAGTCGCGATACGCAATTCGGTCGTGGTAGCCCTCGCTCTTATCGAGCGTCACGAACAGGAGTTCGATTTTTCGATGCACCAGCGCGAGTACACCGGCCTGAAATGGCACGCGGCGCTCGGCAGTCAACCAGCGTACGGCTGTGAGGATCTCCCTTACGCCGTAGGCCGCGTGCAAGCACAATGGAGTGTCCTCAAGTCCGGGTATCGCCACAAACGGAAGGTTGCTGCGTGCTTGGAGTATCCCCGCCAGCTCAACGATTTCCTCATCGATGAGGTGATTCTCTACCAGGCGGGGCCAGAATTCAGCATGGCTTCCAACCTGCGAAAGATGGCCGTCAATCTGGTAAGCGAGCATCTGCAAACCAATCGCGGGGCGGTCATCGGCTGACGGCCATTGGCCCTTATGCTCGCCGATCTCCATGAGAAGGTCTAAGCGCAACGGGTCATCCACATGCAGCAGATCTCCAAAACGCCGGCCGAAATAGGCTTCCTCTGGCTCGGGCTCTCCAGAAATCAAACCGGCATCACGCTTGAGCGTTGTCCAGCCGCTTCGCCCTTGACCGGTTGCGGAGCGGTAGATGTCCTCAAGTTCGAGCCCCTGCTCATGGATGAAGTCAGATAGGCGGACCGCAGTTCGTCCACGCAGCGCTACGTAACTCTGCAACTCGCCTTTCAGGCGTTGCCAATTTTGCAGCGACAGGGTCCGCAATCCTTTCAGAACCTGTTCGCGGGTTTGCCGCTGAAGATGAATATGGCACCCCGGCGGTAGACGACCGAAGCCATTCTCAAGACTTTCAGTGAGTTCTCGGCGTGAGAGCCCGGTCAGACTCGATAGCAGGCGATCGTAACGAAAGTCGACGCGATGCTGCCCAACGAAGTCCAGGATCAGACAACTTTCCTTGCCGGGCGCCAGACGCAGTCCGCGGCCAATCTGTTGTTGGAAAAGAACCGGGCTTTGGGTCGGTCTGAGTAAGAGCAGGGTGTCGACCATGGGCAGATCGACGCCTTCGTTGTAGAGGTCGACCGTGACCAGAGCGCACAGCTCGCCGATCATTAGTCGGTGAGGTGCGCGCTGTCGATCCTCAGTCGATGTCGTACCGACGATGCAGGCTGCCGGCAATCCGGCGCGGTTGAGCCAGTCCGTCATGAACTCGGCATGCGCGACCGAAACGCAGAACACCAGGGCGCGTGAGCGCACGGGGTCGGCGGCCAGGCGCCGCCATTCGTTGACGACCAGGCGCGCTCGGACCTGATTGCCGGCAATCAACTGGTTTATGGCGTCACGTTCGCCGGGTCCGTCCCAAGGGACTTCAGAGAAATCCGTTGTATCGTCACAGGCGTAGTACTCAAGCGGTGCGAGCAGTTGCAGGTCGAGCGCGTGCCAAAGGCGCAGTTCAACGGCCGGGCTGCCGTCCGGTCGAGGGTCGAAATATTGGGCGATCGGTTGGCCGTCGCTGCGTTCAGGAGTGGCGGTGAGGCCAAGCAGGATTCGGGGGCGCACCGATGAGACGAACGCATGGAACCGGTCAGCCGCGAGCCGGTGACATTCATCAACGACCACGGTATGCCAATAGTCGGCACGGCCAGTTTCGACCAAGTCGCGGCTGGTCACCATGTCGATGGTGGCGAAAAGATGGTCCTGTTGCTCGGTAGTGCGGCCGCCTGCGAGCAGTTCACCGAACTGTGGATCGCGCAGCACTTCACGGTAAGTACGCAGGGCTTGGCTCAAAACCTCTTCGCGGTGGGCGACGAACAACAGGTGTGGCCGTCCGCCCTCGCGCAGGCAGGTCGCGCGATAGTCGAAGGCGGCGACAACGGTCTTGCCGGTCCCCGTCGCTGCGACTACCAAATTGCGCCGCCGGCCATGGATACGCTCCTGCGCCAGTTGCTCGAGCATTTCTAACTGAAAAGTCTTGGGCTGAAGATCAAAGAAGGTGGCGATCACATTCGCTCCGCCGCTGCTGGATTCTCGTCCTAAGGCGGCAGCGAGGGCGCGATGGTGATCTGGGTTATGGGGATCGAACCGTTGGAACTCGTTGTCGTCCCATAGTGTCTCGAAGTGGGCAATCGCCCGCGTAAACAAGGCTTCCTGAGCGCGTTGGGTGAGCTTAACGGTCCATTCCAGGCCGCCGGTCAGCGCGGCGCCGGAGAGATTGGCACTTCCAACATAGGCCGAGCCGAAGCCGGTCAGGCGGTGGAAAAGCCATGCTTTTGCGTGCAGGCGGGTGCGCCGTCCGTCCAGAGAAACCCGGACCTCGCATCCGGGCAGCCGGGCGAGTTCGTCAAGGGCGCGGGCCTCCGTCGCGCCGGTGTAGGTTGTGGTCAGGATTCGGATTCGGGTCGCAGTTTGACCGTCGGCCGCAAGGGCTGTGATCTGGTGGAGGACGTCCTGCAGTTTGCGCACACCGGACATGGTGATAAAACTGACCAGGATGTCGACCTGATCCGCGGAAGTCAGTTCGCGGCGAATCTCCTGCAAAAGTGACGGGGAGCCTTTACCGGCGGTGAAGAGCCATGGCGCAGCTACGCCCACCTCGGGCGGGATGGGGAAGCGTCGATTCCGCTGGACTCCTCTCAGAATGCGTAATGGCGAGTCAATCAGGTCGACCGCTTTGGATGGACTCACATTTGAGGAACCAGCGTCGCACGCTGGTAAAAGACTCTCTCGGAGCCGGACCAAGAGCCCGTTAACCAACTCGAGCTGCCGACTCGCTTTTTCGGAGGGGTCACCGGGTAAATCATCCAGAATCGAGACCAGTTGGCGAGAAAGGGTGTCGGCTAACTGTTCGGTCGCGCCGTTCTTCGTCGGATGAACATCGGCGCGATCGGGATCAAGTCTGGCGGCTAAACCTTCCGTGACCAACTGGTCATAAAGACCTTCAGGTAACCGCATCCCAGAGACCTCCGAGGTCTGTCCGCCGCATTAGCATCCATCCATGACCAACTGAATCGGTGGTTCCGCTCAAGTCAGTCAGCTTGGCCCAAGCCTCAGTGCTTCCCGCCGAACAGCCGCCCGAAGAGCCCACCCGATGGCGGGGCCTTCGCGGGTGTCTGTGCCGCCTTGATCACGGCGGCCTCGGCTGCGGCGCGTGCATCCTCTGCCTCGGCGGCCTGCCAGGCGGCGCTCAGCGTCTCCCAGCGGGGGTCGGTGCTGTCCAGGCTCCAGGCGCGGATGTGTTTGTCCACACTGCCCGAATAGAGCCACTTGCCGTCTGGGCTGAAGGCGACGCAGTAGACGTCCATCTCGTGGCCGGTCAGGCGCGACAGCTCGGCACCGGTCGACGCGTCCCAGAGGACGATGGTCTTGTCGGCGCTGCCGGAGGCGATGGTCTTGCCGTCCGGGCTGAAGACGGCGCTCCAGGCGGGATAGGTGTGCTCTTCCATTTCCATGATCAGGCCGCCTTTCTCCAGATCCCACAGACCGATCGAGCCGTCGACGTTGCTGAGTAGGAGCCGACTGCCGTCCGGGTTGAACTGGGTGCTGTTGATGCCGTTGTTGATGACATCCAGACGCATCAGCTCCTCGCCCGTGACGACGTCCCAGACCGCCATGGTGCAGTCGCGGCTGCCTGAGACCAGGCGCTTGCCGTCGGGCGAGAAGACCACGCCCTGAACGTATTGCGGGTGGCCCTCGATGGTGCGGACCAGGGAGCCGTCGGCGACGTTCCACAGACAGATGGTGCCGTCTTCGCTCCCGGAGGCGAGCAGCTCGCCCTGGGGTTGGAAGTCGACGCTATAGACCAGGCTGCTGTGGCCGCTCTGGCTCCAGAGCGGCACGCCGGTG
>JBGSKP010000360.1:0-6096 GCA_041741175.1 Thiocapsa sp.
GCGGCCACGGCGGTCCTGCATGCCCACGCGGTGCGACGCGGTCTCCACAAGGCCGAGCACTAAGGGGGCGCCGGAGACAGCCATGAGCGAGTTGATCCTGACGCTGAACGCCGGCTCCTCGAGCATCAAGTTCGCGGTCTACGCGGTCGAGGGCGACGGCCTGCATCAAACCATGAAAGGGCAGGTCGAGGGGATCGGCACTCGGCCGCATTTCGTTGCCAAGTCCGCCGACGGTGCCCTGCTCAACGAGAGCTATTGGGAGCCGGTCGATTGCGCCGGCGGGCATGCGCGTGCCTTCAAGCAGATCTGGAACTGGCTCGCATCGGCCGCGGAAGGCGCTCGGATCCTGGCTGTCGGGCATCGGGTTGCCCACGGTGGCGAGGCGTACGCTCAGCCGGTGTTGATCGACGGCGCCGTGATCGATGTCCTGACCGGCCTGATCCCGCTGGTCCCGCTGCATCAGCCGAACAACCTGGCCGCCATCCGCGCGGTCGCGGCGGATCATCCCGATCTGCCGCAGGTCGCCTGTTTCGATACGGGTTTTCACCGGGGTCGTCCGCCCGTGACCGAGCAGTTTGCGCTGCCGCACGCGCTCCTTGATCTCGGGATCAAGCGCTACGGCTTTCACGGTCTCTCGTACGAATACATCATCGAGCGGCTCCGGGAGCTGGCCCCGGAGTTGGCCTGCGGTCGGATCGTCGTCGCGCACCTCGGCAGCGGATGCAGCATGACCGCCATCAAGGAGGGGCGCAGTGTGGAGACGACCATGAGCTTCTCGGCGCTCGACGGTGTCCCCATGGGGACCCGTTGCGGTGCGCTGGACCCGGGCGTGCTCCTTTTCCTGATGCGTGAGGAGCGCATGGGCGTCGCCGATCTGGAGCGGTTGCTCTACAAAGAGTCGGGTCTGCTCGGTCTCTCGGGTGTGAGCAACGATCTGCGCGACCTGCATCGCAGCGACGACCCCAAGGCGGCCGAGGCGATCGACTACTTCGTCTACCGCGTCGGGCAAACCCTGGGCTCGCTCTGTGCCGCGATCGGCGGACTCGATGCACTCGTCTTCACGGCTGGAGTCGGCGAGAACGATGCCGAGATCCGTGCCCGTGTCTGTCGGGATGCCGCCTGGCTCGGCCTCGCCATCGACCTCGAGGCGAATGCGTCGGGAGCGCTGTGCATCAGTCCCGAGGGTCGGCAGCCGTCGGTCTGGGTTATCCCGACCGACGAGGAGCGGATGATCGCGATGCATACGCTGCGGGTCTTGCGTGCCGCCGCCTAAACCGCGTCCAGAGCGGCATGCGTCATTTTCATTTTGCGTTTGGCTTCGGAGATGTCCTCGATCTCGGTGAGGCGCGGTTTAAAATCTAATATGTTCAGTACCTTAAACCGTGCCGACTCCGCCGGTCGGCAAGTCCGCCGGGGCTGATCCCATCGAAACACATCGCATATCGCGCCGGGCGCGGTTTAAACAGCCCTTTCTTGCTGAATCATCTCATCGGAACTGCACATGATCGATCAAGACTATTTCTCCCTTGCCGGAAAGAAGGGCCTGATCCTCGGGATCGCCAACGAGCACTCCATCGCCTACGGCTGCGCCCGCGCATTCAAAGCCCTGGGTGCCGATCTGGCCGTGACCTATCTCAACGAGAAGGCGAGGCCCTTTGTCGAGCCCTGCGCACAAGCGGTCGAGGCCGGCCTCTTCTTGCCGTGCGATGTGACTCAAGAGGGTCAGCTCGAGGCTGTCTTCGAGACGATTCGGGAACGTTGGGGACGGCTCGACTTCGCCGTTCATTCCATCGCCTTTGCGCCGCGTGAGGATCTGCAGGGCCGGCTGGTCGACAGCTCCGCGCACGGCTTCGGCGTGGCCGTCGATGTCTCGGCCCATTCCTTCCTGCGGATGTCCAGGCTCGCCGAGCCCCTCATGGCCGACGGCGGCTCCCTCTTCGCCATGACCTTCTACGGCTCCGAGCGGGTGGTGAAGACCTACAACCTGATGGGCCCGGTCAAGGCCGCGCTCGAGGCGGCGGTGCGCTACACCGCCGACGAGCTGGGTCCCAAGAACATCCGCGCCTTCGCCGTGTCTCCCGGACCGCTGGCGACCCGTGCGGCATCCGGCCTTAAGGATTTCGACGAGCTGATGGACGAGGCCCGCACCAAGTCGCCGCTCGGTCGCCTCGCGACGATCGACGACGTAGGCGCGGTCACGGCCATGCTGGCGACCCGCACCGGCGTCATGCTGACGGGCCAGACCGTCTACGTAGATGGCGGCTACCACATCAAGGGATGAGATCCAGATCGGGCCTGCGGTCGAGGAGCGATGTCGTGACCGGATCCATACCGAGAAATGCACTGATACAGCGGAGTAATGCCATGTTCGATGTCGCCGATTTTGCCAAGTATTCGGATCCGTTCAAGCTGTTCGCCCAACCCGTCGACCCGAAGGGCGTCTTCGATGCATGGGCCCGACTCCTGCCGCTGTCCCAACCTTCGACGAACAACGCCGAGTCCCAGCCCGCCGACGCAGCTCTGCCCGACCTCAAGGTCGACGAGTACGCCGATTATGCGAAGGATCTGGAGCGGATTCTTCAGGCACATGGGTGGCAAGCGACGGAAGGCATGTTCGCCAACATCAGTAAGAACATCGACGCCTGGACCAAGGTCAGCGGTGCCTTCATGACACCCATGCTGGGCAAGCACTGGCTCGACTACACACTGGATGCGTCGCAGCGTTCCGTGCTCTACACAGATGCCCTGCGTCAGCGCGGCAATCACTTCGTCGAGCACGAAGAGGGCAGCAACAAGACGGTGCTGAGCTGGGATCACGAGATCGTTGTCGACGGCACCAAGCTGGCGCGACCCGTCAACTATTCGCTGGTCCGGATCGTCCCGCCGGCCGGGGTCACGGTGCGCGAGGACGGTCGGCCCTACATCATCATCGATCCGCGGGCGGGCCATGGCTCGGGAATCGGTGGATTCAAGAACGAGAGCGAGGTCGGGGCGGCCATCCATCAGGGCCATCCGACCTATTTCGTGACCTTTACGCGCCTGCCCGTGCCTGGTCAGACACTTGCGGACGTGACGGCGGCCGAGGCCGACTTCGTCCGGGAGGTGCGTCGACGCCATCCGGACTCGCCCAAACCCGTCGTGATCGGCAACTGCCAGGGCGGCTGGGCGGCGATGCTGCTGGCCGCGACCAACCCGGACATCACGGGTCCGGTCGTCGCGAACGGCGCGCCGCTCTCCTACTGGGCAGGGCAGAAGGGCAAGAACCCGATGCGGTATCTGGGTGGCCTGGTCGGCGGCGCAACCACCGTAAAGCTCCTCTCGGATCTCGGCAACGGCCAGTTCGACGGGGCCAACCTGGTCTCCAACTTCGAGCGCATGAGCCCGAGCAACACCTGGTGGTCGAAGTACTACAGTCTCTGGGATCAGGTCGATACCGAGGTGCCGCGCTTCGTCGGGTTCGAGCGCTGGTGGGGCAGTTTCTACTACATGACCCCGGAGGAGATCAGCTGGATCGTCGAGAATCTCTTCGTCGGCAATCGTCTCGGGAGGGGTTGCGCCAATCTCAACGAGCGCACCCATGTGGATCTGCGCAACATTAACTCCCCCATCATCATCTTCGCCTCGCACGGCGACAACATCACCCCGCCGCAACAGGCGTTGGGTTGGATCGCCGATCACTACAAGGATGTCGAGGAGATCCGGGCCCGTGGACAGCGCATCCTCTACACGCTGCACGAGAACGTCGGACACCTGGGTATCTTCGTCTCCTCGTCGGTCGCCAAGAAGGAGCATGACCAGATCATCTCCACGCTCAAGGCGATCGAGGCCCTGGCGCCCGGACTCTACGAGATGGTCATCGCCGAGGTCCGGGGCGAAGGGGTCGAGAAGTCCTTCAAGGTCGCCTTCGCCGAGCGCAGCATCGAGCAGATGATGGAGCAGACCGGCGGGGACGACTCCAATCGACCCTTCGCGGCGGTTGCACGCTTCTCCGAGATCGGCACCGAGATGTATGACCTGACTCTGCGCCCGTTGGTTCGGGCCATGAGCAACGAGGCCAGCGCCAAGCTGCTCGCCGACACCAGCCCGATGCGGATGCAACGCTGGCTCGAGAGCGATCGCAACCCCTTGATGCAGCCTCTCCAGGGATTGGCCGAAGAGGTCCGCAAGCAACGTCGCCCGGCCGCGGACGACAACCCCTTCCGGATAATGGAGCGGGCCGGTGCCGGCCTGGTCACGCAGTTCTGGGACAACACCCGGGACATGCAAAACGCCATGATCGAGTGGAACTTCCATCTGCTCTGGGGCGCGCCGCCGGTGCAGGCCATGGGCGAGCAACTCAGCCGCACCGTCAGCGAAGCGCCACGCGAGGATCTGCGGACCCTGACCTCGGTTCAGGACGCGCTCGATCGGATCGAGCTCGGGGACTTTGCCGACGGCGTCATCCGGATGCTGATCTTCTTGGCGAGTTCGCGTAAAGAGGTGCGGCGTTCCCGTTTGGAGCGCTCCAACCGCATGCTGATGGCGACCGAGCCCTTTGCGAGCATGAAGCCGAAACACCGCACGCGCATGATCCACAAGGAGAGCCTGATCGTCGGCTACGAGTCCGAGGCGGCGCTGGCCGCCTTGCCGAAGCTGATCGTCTCGATGGATGATCGGCGCCGCGCGATGGCCCTCTGCGAAGAGATCGCCGGTTCTCGCGACGAGATGAGTTCGGAGACGCTCGCGATGCTCGACCGCTTGGCCTGGGCGCTCGAGCTTGCGCCGTCCCCGGAATTGGTCGAAAACGAGACCGTGCGTAAAATTGCCTAGGGGCGCCGAGCAGTGCAGGCCGATCGGTCGACGTGGGATCGACCCACCCCCGCGATTGCGGTCGAAGTCGAATTGGCCTACGGCGACCGCCGTGCCGGCGCGGTCCAGCCGCGATCGAACGAGGAGTGCGCATGACGAACGAGCGTGACGAACGGATCCCGCAGCCCCTGCGGGATTGGCTCTTTGCCCAACGCGAGGCCAAGCACAAGGCCCGCGAGCATGGCTATCGGCGCACGGCCACCAATACCCGCGAGGGATGGGATTTGGTCACCCGTCGGTTCGTAACCGAGTCCCCCGAGGTCGCTTGGGTGCGCGACGACCTCATCCCGGGTCCGGACTATCGGGTTCCGGTCCGCGTCTATCACCCGCGACCGGATCGGCCGCTCCCCGTGGCCCTCTTCGTCCATGGCGGCGGCCATATCGCAGGCGGAGTCAGCTTGTACGACCCGATCGCTCGCCGATTGGCGCTCGCGGCGAATCGGGTGGTGGTCTCGATCGAGTACCGACTGGCACCCGAATGCCCCTATCCAGCCGCACTCAAAGACACTATGGCCTGTGCGAAGCGGGTCTTTCCGCTGCTCGAGAATCTGGACATGCCCCATGAGCCGCGCCTGGCCTTGATCGGCGACAGCGGCGGGGGCGCACTCTGCGCGACCGTGTCTCATCTGGCGCAGTTCGATGCGGGTATGACGATCGAGCGACAGGTGCTCCTGTACCCGAGCCTGGATTACACCCTGTCGCAACCTTCCGTGACCGAGAACGGGGACGGTTACCTCCTGGAGCGCGAGCGGATCCTCTGGATGTTCGATGCCTATCTCCAGAATGCCGAGGACAGGCGCGCCATCTCGCCGTTTTATATGGATCTGACCCCGGACTATCCCGCGACCCTGGTCATCACCGGCGAATTCGATCCGTTGCGAGACGAGGGCATTGCCTATGTCGACCACTTGGAGCGTCAGGGGATCGACGCGGAGAAGCGGGTCATGCCGGGAATGATCCATGGGTTCCTGAACCTCGAGGCCATGGTCCCGGAGACCTGTGCCGAGGTGTACGACACGATCGGTGCCTTCTTGAACGCATGATCGCCCACGCGGGCACGCGATGCGATGAGCAGGCGCACCGCATCGGACTTCAAACAGCAGTCGAGACACATCCATGAGCACGACATCCGGACCCGAGCGTTTGGAATCCGACGCCACCGCTGACCCGGCGCCCAAGGCGCACCCGCTGACCGAGCGCCCGTCCGGAGGCCAAGCCGAACGCGGCAAGCTGGTCACCGCGGCGGAT
>JBGSKP010000361.1:0-3429 GCA_041741175.1 Thiocapsa sp.
CCCGGTTGAAAAAATGCGGCGCGGCGCGGCGCGAGGACAGTCGGCTCGGCGAGTACCCGCTCGCGCACCGCATCGGCGATCCCTCGACGCTGCACCGTCACCGATTCGCCGCGGATCGCTAGACCAATCAGGTGATAGCGCTCCCAGACGTCACGCAGGTCGCTCTCCCGCCCCAGCGCGCCGAAGAGGTGCGCTGTGCCGGTCGAGTCAAGCTCGCCGTCCTGAAGCGCGGAAATACGTTGTCGTTGCTCGTCGCTCATAGCTTCATGCCTGACCTGGGAATGTAAGTCTGTCGGGTTGTCATCGTCCGCTTCATGCCGTCGCGGCCGGCCCGTCATCACGAGTCTGCGCGCGCTCTGCCGCGACGACGACAGCTCGGTCGCTTCGTCTTTGACGGCGTGACGCCGTCATGGTTCGAGCAGCGGACGCAACCGCTTGTCGATGGCCTCTCGGGCGCGAAAGATGCGTGAGCGAACGGTCCCGATCGGGCAATCCATGGCGGTTGCAATCTCCTCGTAGCTCATGCCCTCGAACTCCCGCAGCACGATCGCCGTGCGCAGATCCTCCGGCAGATCGTCGAGCGCCCGTTGAACGGTCTGCGCGATCTCTTCGGTCAGGACATGACGCTCGGGCGTACCGGTTTCACGCAACCGCCCGCCCATGTCCATCTGCTCGGCGACCTCGGCCTCCAGATCGTCGCCCGGCGGGCGCCGGCCCTGGGAAACCAGATGATTTTTCACCGTGTTCACCGCGATGCGGTAAAGCCAGGTATAAAAGGCGCTTTCGCCACGAAAGGCCGGCAGGGCGCGATATGCCTTCAAAAAGGCGTCCTGGCTGACATCCATGACCTCGCTGGGATCGCGGATATATCGAGAAATCAGGTTCGCCACCTTTTGCTGATATTTCAGCACCAGGAGGTCGAATGCACGCTTATCTCCCTTTTGGGCGCGCGCCACAAGGTCCTGATCGGCAGTGCGCTCAGTCATGGACTCGAGCCTTGACGCTGCCGACCAGCGTTTCCGTTGGCATGGACAATTCCTCGATTCGGAAGTTCGTGAGCCAGTCCAAATGCGGTCGGGTTGCCCCAAATAAAGCGAGGGACCTTGATCCCGGCCACGAAATGGGTGAGTTTAAGGCGAACAGCGCCAATCGCCCAAATCGTTGCGCCCGCGTCGCCGATGCGGCCCGGGCGACATCGGATCGGCAGCACCGCCAACGAGGCGCCGATCAATTACCCTTGTGTCCTTCGCGAGCGACTCGATCATGCCAGCCAAGTCCCATCGTCATGATGTCCTGATCCTCGGCAGCGGTGCCGCGGGCTTAAGCCTCGCGCTGCGTCTGCATGAGGATCTGTCGGTCGCCGTCATCTCCAAGCGCGAGCTCACGGAAGGCAGCACGCTCTACGCGCAGGGCGGCATCTCGGCCGTCCTGGATGCGACCGACTCGATCGACTCACATGTGCAGGATACCTTGAAGGCCGGGGCCGGTCTGTGCGACCGCCGGGTGGTCAAACAGATCGTCGAGCACGGACCGGCCAATATCCGTTGGCTGCTCGACCAGGGCGTCGAATTCACCCGCGACGAGTCGAGCGCCTCGACCGGCGGCTACCACCTAACCCGCGAAGGCGGACACACCCACCGGCGTGTCATCCATGCAGCCGATGCGACCGGCCACGCGGTCGCAACCACCTTGGAATCGCGGGTACGCGCCAAGCCGAACGTGGCACTCTTCGAGCAACATATCGCCGTCGACCTTATCACCTCCTCCAAACATCTGCCCGACAGCACCGATCATCGCTGCCTCGGCGCCTACATCCTGGACCTGGGAACCGGACAGGTCGAAGTCTACCTGGCGCGCTTTGTCATCCTGGCTACGGGCGGGGCGAATAAGGTCTATCTCTACACCAGCAACCCGGATGTCTCTACGGGCGACGGCATCGCGATGGCCTGGCGTGCCGGGTGCCGGGTTGCGAACATGGAATTCATGCAGTTTCATCCCACCTGTCTGTATCACCCGGACGCCCGCTCGTTCCTGATCACCGAAGCGCTGCGCGGCGAAGGCGCCCGCCTGCTACTGCCCGGCGGGGAACGTTTCATGCCGCGCTTCGATCCTCGTGCCGAGCTGGCGCCGCGCGATATCGTCGCGCGCGCGATCGACCACGAGATGAAGCGATTGGGCACCGAATGCGTCTATCTGGACATCTCGCACCGGCCGGCCGACTTCGTGATCGAGCATTTCCCGACCATCCATCAACGCTGTCTGGAGCTGGGAATCGACATCACTACGGACCCCATCCCGGTGGTGCCAGCGGCGCATTACACCTGCGGCGGCGTCATTGTCGATGGGCGTGCTCGCACGGATTTGCCCGGCCTCTACGCGAGCGGCGAGACCGCCTACACCGGCCTGCACGGGGCGAACCGGATGGCCAGCAACTCGCTTCTGGAATGTCTGGTTTATTCGGAGCTGGCCGCCGAGGACATCGCGCACCTGATGGACGAAGTTCCGCACCCGCCCGAGGTGCAGCCCTGGGACGAGAGCCGGGTCACCGAGCCGGACGAAGAGGTGGTGGTGACCCACAACTGGGACGAGCTGCGCCGTTTCATGTGGGACTATGTCGGCATCGTGCGCACCAACAAGCGACTGCGCCGCGCTAAGCGACGCGCCGATCTTCTTCAGCAGGAGGTCATCGAATACTACAGTCGATTCCGGGTCAGCAACGATCTGATCGAGCTGCGCAACCTGCTCGAGGTCGCCGATCTGATCATCCAGTCGGCACTACGCCGGCGCGAAAGCCGCGGCCTGCATTACACACTGGACTTTCCGGACAAGGATGCGAGCCAACGCACGCCGACCATCCTGATACCGGACAGCTATCGGCCTCGGCATGGCCAGGGCTAAGTGCAATCATGCGGCTGGCACGCGTTTATCAATCATCAAGATTGATCGAGGCTCAAGACGACCCTTTAAGAAGTCGGTTATATTACGACGTTACATCGCAGCGGCGATGAACCGAAACCCTCCGCATCTGGATGCGCTTTTCCGATGCGGCACGCGGCACCAGAGGCGCACCGGCAACCTGTCGAGCAGCGCCGCGCAACCACTGATCGGAGAACGACCACGATGACCGACTATGTCCGCTGGCTGAGCGAGCTCGGAATGGACGACGTCCCCGTCGTCGGCGGCAAGAATGCGTCGCTCGGCGAGATGATCCAGAACCTCACCGACGTGGGTGTTCAAGTGCCGGGCGGATTCGCGACGACCGCCGACGCCTACCGCGATTTCCTCGCCAAAGACGGGCTGGACGAGCGCATCCAAAGGGTCCTCGACGCGCTGGACGTCGACGACGTCACGGCGCTCTCACAAGCCGGCCCGCGCATCCGGGGCTGGGTGATGGAGCAGCCTTTTCCGGCGGCACTGGACGCGGCGATC
>JBGSKP010000362.1:0-9255 GCA_041741175.1 Thiocapsa sp.
GCGCAAGCTGGCTCAATGCGCGCAGCGAGGGATCCACCGGGATGCTGCGCCCGCTGCGGGTCTCCCCGGGGCAGCCGGGCACGGCAACTTCCGCCCGGATGTTCACGAGCGTGACCGCCGGATCGCACGGATACAGCAGCCAGGCACGGTCGGCCTGCAGGATGTCCTGGATGACCCGCAGCAGCTCATTCAACGTGGTGTCCGGGTCGAAGCTTTTGGTCGCCGCCGCGGATAAGCGCTCCAGACCACTGATCAGGCGATGCCGGGAGGCGGCCGCCGCCACCGCGGCGGCGCGTTCACGGCGCTCCTGATCGACCTGCTTGCGTTCGGTGATGTCGGTGAGGATGGCCCGGATCCGTGCAGGGCTGGTGCCGCTCTCCAGCAGACTTTCCAGCATCATCACCGGCCCGTCCCGGGTCGGCTCTGTCTCGCTCGGCAGCATCTGCAGCTCGCAGATGCGGCGTTCCGACGCCCGCAGCGTTTCGGCAATATGGGCGCGCAGGATCCTGCGGTCTTCCGGGACGACAAAGCCGGCGAGGGATCGGCCCAGGATCCGCCCGCGCGAGCGTCCCAACTGCGTCGCTCCGGTCAGGTTGATGCCGCGCACGACGCCCGCAGCGTCCAGCGACAGATAGCCGACAGGGGCAAAGTCGTAGAGGTCGGCGTAGCGCTCGCGCGACTCCTCCAGAACGGCGCGCACCTCGCGCAGTTCGCGGTTCTGCTGCTCCAGCTCGATCTGGTGCACCTGAAGCTCATGCACGAGACGGGAGAGCTCATTGGAAGCGCTGCCTGACTGCGTGAGTTCATCGAGCAGTTGGGTCAGTTGAAGGTCGCTCGCCTGGGTGTATTTCGTCATATCCGCACCTGCCCCGCGTGGCCGGGTACCCTGTGCTCCGGATCGGCAGCCAGGATCCCGGCGATGCCTGCGGACGAGTGCGCTTGCACGGACACGGCCCTCTCAATGCCTGAATGGCTGGAGGACGACGCTGTCGCGGTCGATGCCAAGGATCTCGACCTTGCCCACGCCACTGTCCGTCAAAGCATTGGCCGCCAGGATCAACGCTGCAATACCCGAATCAAACACCCGCTCGACCGCCGAGACATCCAGCACGCATGAGCGGATGCTGTCGTCGACTGTTTTAACGATCCGAAGCAGCGCGAAAGCACAGCGCAGATCCAGCGCGCCTTTGATTTCAATTCGCAAGTGGCCGGCGTCGATACTGTAATCGAGGATGGCGGCGGGGCTCGGCTCCGGCCGATCCGAGATGCCACGGCTGATTGCATCGCACTGCACACTGTGTGACGGAGCAATCGGCATCGGTGTGCGGAGCGGTTTTACGGACGACCTGTCGCGAGTGCTGTGCCTGGTCGATGGCGGGGTGTGGTCGTGTCTCCGGTCAAAGCTGGTCATCTCTGCGTTCTCCTCCGTTCGTTGTTATCGACATCGGCCTGCGCGCAGGCGATGCCGCGTGTCAGGTCCAGGCCCTGACGAACTGAATCAAGTCATCCGCACTGAGCGGGGCCGCATAGAAATAGCCTTGCGCTGACGTATAGCCCGCATCCTTCAGAAAATCGACCTGGTCCTGCGTCTCCACGCCTTGAGCGGCCACGCGCAACCCAAGTGCCTGGCCGAAGGCAAGCATGGCGCGCATGATCGCGGCGTCGTCGCCGTTTTCGGGCAGATCTTCAATCAAGGATCGGTCGATCTTCAGCTCCGAGATTTTCAGCCGTTTCAGATCGCGCAGTTCCGAAGAGACCAGACCGAAATGATCGATCGACAGCTCCACCCCGAGTGCTCTGAGCCGGCACAGGGTCTGCGCCGCCGCATCCGTGTCGCCGGCGGGCGCCGTCTCGGCCAGCTCCAGACACAGCAGCCGGGGGCTGAGGTCTTGCTCTTGCAAGATGGCTTTGACCTCCCGGGCCAGGTCCGGCGGGCGCAGTGCGCCCTTGGACAAATTGATCTTGACCCTTGCCTCGCCGTCGAGCCCTTCGGTCTGCCACTGTTTGCGCTGCGCGCAGGCCGTACGCAGGACCCAGCTGTCGATGCTGCGGATCAGTCCGGTCTCCTCGGCGAGCGGAAGAAAGCGCTGTGGCGGCAGACATCCAAACAAGGGATGGTTCCAGCGTACCAATGCCTCGATGCCCAGAATGCGGCGGCTCCCCAGGGCAAGCTGCGGTTGGTAGTGCAGTACCAGCTCGCCGCGCTCCAGTGCAAGATTCAGACTGGATTTCAACAGGATCCGATCCAGCGCCGGGTCTGTCATCTCCTCGGTATAGAAGCGAAAGGCGTTGCGGCCGGAATGCTTTGCCGTGTACATGGCGCTGTCGGCGGTGCGCACCAAATCCTCCACGCTCTGACCGTCTTCGGGATAGATGCTGATGCCGATACTGGCCGTCAGAGCGATCTCGCCGTTTGGCCCGGGATAGGGCCGTTGCAGGACGTCGAGCAGTTTCTGGGCAACCATCGCGGCGGCATCGGCAACGCCAATCGGGGCGACCAGCATCAGAAACTCGTCGCCGCCGATGCGCGCGACGGTGTCGATCTGCCGAACCTGCTCCGTCAGGCGATCGGCGACTGCCTTGAGGATTGCGTCGCCTACCGGATGTCCCAGTGTGTCGTTGATGAGTTTGAACCGGTCCAAGTCGATGAAGAGGACCCCCAGTCGCTGATCGTTGCGCTGTGCATGGGCGATGGCCTGACCCACCCGATCGGCAAACAGGGTTCGATTAGGCAGGCCCGTGAGCGGGTCGTGAAGCGCCAGACGGGACAGATCCTGCTCGCGTTCGCGCAGCTCCGCGATCAGTCTGAGCTGCTCCGTCACATCGTGCATCACGGTGAGACAGAGCGGTCTGTTCTCCTCGTCGCGTGTCGGTTCGCTGTCGAGACGAAGGTCCAGCCGTTGCTTCTCAGGCCCTGAGGATAGCCGAACATCCAGGGTCTGGTGTCCTCCGCTGCTCAGCACGGCATGGATGTGGCTTTGCAGTGGGCGGTTCTGTCCGGCGTCGAGAAACCTGCCCAGCGGGCTGCCGATCAGGCGGCTGCGCTCGACCCCAATCATCGACGCCCCGGCCAGATTGATCTCGCGGATGGTGCCGGCGCGATCCAGGCTGCAGTAACCCACCGGCGCCCGGTCATAGAGTTGCGCGTAACGATCACGGGAGAGCTCGATCTCGCGTTGTGCGTCGCGCAGCTCCCGATTCTGCTCGAGCAGCTCGACCTGAAGGGTCTTCAGATCCTCCATGAGCCGTTGCAAGTCGGTCTCGCGGTCCCGCGCCGTTGTGGACACGCGAACGCTCGGCGGGAAGTCCTCCTCGTCTCGTGTGGAATCTTTTCGCATTGAAACGCTCCGGCGAAATGCGCTTGGCGTCCTTGTTGTTGCCTGGCAACGACTGCAATCCATCCCGGATGACCCGCCTGGGCGCTGAATGGTTCCCCGGTGGACGTCCCTAATCCCGTTATCCTTAGGGGGTAAAGTATAAAGTTTCGATAACTCATTTGGATATCCGGCATTCCCCGGATCAATCTACGTAGTTTCACTGAAACACGGCCGAAACTCGGGAGCGGGAATTGTAAGTATTTGTAAAAATAGATTTTATACTCGATCTGGCGGCCTTGACAGGTGGGCGCGCCGTGTGTTCTTCTTCGTCTGTTTTGTCATTATCAAGGATAGCGGTGGTCAGGAGACGATGTCATGAACATCGATGCGCGCAAGCCAATTAGTCGCGGTACCGATTCGACTCACTCCGAGGCCGACGCGGGAATGCGTCAATCCGATTCCGGCGATTGGTCCGACAATGCGACCGAGGTCGCCGTGCGGCCTGAAGGGGCCGCGGATGACGCTGTCGGTGACCCGCCGCCAGTCGATATCCCGGTCGATATTCCGGTCGACATCCAGGCCGACATTCAGGCCGAGCTGCCCACCTCTCCCGGCGACGACCTGCTCCGATTGGGAGATGAGGCCGGTTTTCCGATCGTCGGCATCGGCGCGTCCGCTGGCGGGCTCAATCCCATTCGTCGCCTGCTGCGCTGTTTATCTCCGGACGCCGGCCTGGCCTATGTCGTCATCCAACATCTGGATCCTGCCCATCCGAGTCTCCTGGCGGAGCTGCTCTCCGGGGCAACCGCGATGCCTGTCACGGAAGCGGGCGACGGGATGCGTATCGAGCGCGGCCATCTTTATGTGATCCCGCCGAACTGCAAACTCGGCGTGCATCATCGACGGCTCCTGGCTCTGGAGCGTAGCGACACCCGCGGGCTGCACCTGCCTGTGGATTATTTTCTGAGCACGCTGGCCGACGACATCGGCCCACAGGCGGTCGGCGTCGTCCTCTCCGGAACCGGTGCCGACGGAACCCAGGGCCTCAAGGCGATTAAGGCGGCCGGGGGCATGACCTTCGCGCAGGACGAGCATAGCGCCGAGTACTTCGGCATGCCGGGCAGCGCGGCCATTGCCGGGAGCGTCGATCTGGTGTTGCCGCCGGAGCAGATCGCTTCCAGCTTGATGCGCATCGCGCGTCATCCCTATCTTCTGCGTGGCTCCCGAGAGAGCGCCGAGACACTCCCGGCCAACGAGGAGGATCTGGGCAAGATCTTTTTGCTCCTGCGCTCGCGTACCGGCAACGATTTCACCTTCTATAAGCGCGAGACCATCCTGCGTCGGATCAAACGCCGGATGGCCGTGCATATGCTTGATCGGCTGCCCGATTATGTGCACTACCTTCAGTCCAAACCGACCGAGATCGACGAGCTCTTCGGCGATCTGCTGATCAGTGTCACCGGTTTTTTCCGTGAGTCCGAGTCCTTCGATGTCCTGCGTGAGCGCGTCTATCCGATCCTGTTCGATGCGAAGCAGGGCGGAGAGGAGCGGGCGGTGCGTGTTTGGGTGCCTGCTTGCGCCACCGGCGAAGAAGCCTATTCGCTCGCGATGTCGATGATTGAATATCTGGGGGAGGGGGCGCCTAAGCCCGCCATCCAGATTTTCGGGACAGACATCGACGAGAAGGCGATCGCCAGGGCGCGTCTGGGCTTGTATTCGAGCGCGATTGCCGAGAGCGTCTCCGCCGAGCGGTTAAAACGTTTTTTTACACGGACCAGCGATGGCTACCAGGTCGCCAAAGAGATTCGTGCGTTCTGCGTCTTTGCCGTCCAGAATGTCTTAAAGGACCCGCCGTTTTCCAGGCTGGACCTGGTGTCTTGCCGAAATCTCATGATCTATCTCGGGCCGCTGCCGCAGTGGCAGATGCTCGAGACCTTTCACTATGCACTGGAGACGCATCGATTTTTGATGTTGGGCATCTCCGAGTCGATCGGGGCGCGTGCTGATCTCTTTCTCCTGTTCGACCGTCAGGGCAAGATCTACGAGAAAAAGTCAACTGTTTCTCGAAACAACGCCGTGCTGATGCCGCAACCGTTCAATAAGCCGGGCGGGGCGACGCTACCGACGCTCTCCATGCCGATGGATTTGGGGGAAGTGGCCGATCGGATGATTCTGCTCAACTATGGTCCGCCGGGTGTGGTGGTGTCCAACGATCTGGAGATCCTGCTCTTCCGCGGTGAAACCGGTCCCTATCTCAACCCCAGTCCGGGCAGCGCCACGCTAAGCCTGCTCAAACTGATCCGGCGCGAGCTTCTCGTGGAGCTGCGCGCGGCGATCGACGAGGTACGCTCCACCGGGGCCGAGGTGGTCAAGGAGCGGGTCTGGTATCGCCGCGGCGGTGTCGATAACTGGGTCGGCTTGCATGTGCTGCCGATCAACGAGGCCAGCCAGCCGACCCGGCTGATGGTGCTCTTCGAGGAGGAGGCAGCGGACACGTCACCGGTCGCTGTGTCCGGTGCCCGAGGTGCCGACCAGGTCGACGCCGGGGCCAATGGCCGAGCCGATGCCCAAACCGGCGGCACCCCTGTTGCGGTCGATGAGCGCATCGTGGCGCTGGAACGCGAGCTGACGGTAACACGGGACTATCTCCAGTCGATCATCAGCGATCAAGAGCACAGCAACGAGCAGCTCAAGGCCGCCAACGAGGAGGTGCAGTCGGCCAACGAAGAGCTGCAGAGCACCGTCGAGGAGCTTGAAACCGCGAAGGAAGAGCTGCAATCGACCAACGAGGAGCTGGCGACCGTCAACAACGAGTTGGAGACGCGCAACCACGAGCTGGCCGAGTCCAACAGCGACCTGGCGAGCATCCTTGCCAGCATCAATCTGCCCTTCCTGATGCTCGGCGAAGACCTGCGCATTCGCCAGTTCACGCCGCAGGCCGCGGTGCTTCTGAATCTGATTCCGGGCGACATCGGCCGACCCATCCTCAACATCAAACCGAACCTGGAAATCCCCGACCTGGCGCGCCGCGTACAAGCCGTCATCGAGCAGGTGAGTACGCAGGAGATCGATCTTCAGGACGTGGATAAGCATTGGTATTCGGTGCGCATACGCCCGTATCAATCCGCGGAGCGGCGTATCGAGGGCGTGGTCATCGCCTTCGTCGACATCGATGCGGTCAAATCGGTCGAGGCGCGTTTGCGCAATGCCCTGGAGCAAACACAGCGTCTCGAGGCGCTGGTCAGGGATGCCGAGGATGCCATCCTGGTTCTGGGGTTCGGCGGCGCGATCCTCGCCTGGAACCCGGCGGCCGAGCGCATCTATGGCTATTCGGAGGAGACCGCACTGGCGATGCCGGTCGAGCGCGTGATCCCGCCGGAGGCGATGAATCTGCACCTGGCGATGATCGAGCGGTTGCGGCGCGGGGAGCATCTGAAACCCATCGAGACCGAGCGTGTCAGTGCCGACGGCCGGCGTCTGACGGTGCTGCTGCATGCAACCGCGCTGCTGGACGCTGCCGGAGTGGCCTACGCGATGGCGACGACCGAGCGGTTGCTGTCCGCGCGTTAGGGCCGGCGGCGGGTTGGCGAACTGGCGCGATCTGCTGGAGCGGGTGCGGGCCAATCCACAGGTGGTCGGCGCGGCGCCCTTCGTCGAGGTGCAGGGCATGCTGGTGAACGGCTCGCAGGTGAGCGGTGCGCTGATCCGCGGCATCCTGCCGCTGGAAGAGGATCAGGTCGCAGAGTTGCGGCGGGACATGGTCGCCGGCTCGACGGATGATCTGGTCGCCGGCGAGTTCCGGATCATCCTCGGACAAGATCTGGCGAATTTTCTCGGTGTCGTGATCGGCGATAAGGTTACGGTGGTCACGCCGCAGGTCAGCTCGACCCCGGTCGGGATCATGCCGCGGCTCAAGCGCTTCACCGTCAGCGGCATCTTCGCGGTCGGCATGGCCGATTACGATCGCAACGCCGCCTTCATGCAGATGGACGATGCGGCCAAGCTGCTCGGCCTCGGCGACGGGGTCTCGGGCGTCCGGCTGAAGCTGACTGACATGTGGCTGGCGCCACGGCTTGCACGCGACATCGCCTATGACCTGGGCGGGGCCTACCGTGTCCAGGATTGGACACAGGCCCACAGCAATTTCTTCAGCGCACTGGCGATGGAGAAACGGATGATGAGCATCATCCTGTTCCTGATCGTTGCCGTGGCTGCCTTCAACATCGTCTCGACCCTGGTCATGGTCGTCACCGACAAACAGGCCGACATTGCGGTGCTGCGCACGCTCGGTGCCTCGCCTGCCCGCATCATGGGTATTTTCATGGTGCAGGGGACTGCAATCGGCCTGGTCGGCACCCTGATCGGGATGGTCGCGGGCGTGATCCTGGCGCTCAATGTCGAGTCCGTGGTCGCCGGGATCGAGGGGCTCTTAGGCGTTCACTTTCTGGATCCGACCATCTATTACATCAGCGCGCTGCCATCCGACGTCCATCTCAAGGATGTGCTGCTCGTCGGCGGCGCGGCTTTTATCATGTCGGTGCTTGCGACCATCTATCCGGCCTGGCGCGCGGCCGCTACCCAGCCGGCCGAGGCCTTGCGTTATGAGTGAAGCATGACTGATTCAGTGCCGGTGTTGGAGGTCGCGGGGTTGATCAAGACCTTCCGTCAAGGCCCCCTGGAGGTCGATGTGCTGCGCGGGGTCGACTTTCGCGTCGGTGCGGGCGAACGCATCGCCATTGTCGGGGCGTCGGGTTCCGGCAAGAGCACGCTGCTGCATTGCGTCGGCGGATTGGAGCGTCCAAGCGCCGGCAGCCTGCGCTGGCTCGGTCAGGACGTCGGGCGTCTGTCGGAAGTGAAGCGCGGTCGGTTGCGCAACCGCCATCTGGGCTTTGTCTACCAGTTTCACCACCTGTTGGCCGAGTTCACCGCGCTGGAGAACGTGGCCATGCCGCTGTTGATTGGCGGAAGCCGGCCGGCGGAGGCACGGGATCGGGCAGCGGCCTTGTTGGATCGGGTCGGTCTGGGCAACCGCGCCAGGCATAAGCCGGGTGAACTCTCGGGGGGGGAGCGCCAGCGTGCAGCGGTCGCGCGTGCCCTGGTGACCCATCCGGCTTGTCTCCTGGCGGACGAGCCCACCGGGAATCTCGATCGCGGCACCGCCTCGCGCGTCTTCGACCTGATGTTGGACCTGAATCTTGCGATCGGCACCAGTCTGGTCATCGTCACGCATGATCAGGAGCTGGCAGCGCGTATGGATCAGATCTGGCGCCTGGACGACGGGCATTTATCCCGCGACGCGGAGAGCCGATAGCGTTCCCGACGTTCGCGAATCCGGCGCATCAGGCGCCGCCGCCAGATGGATTGAACCGCAAAATAACCCAAAGCGGAGCACAGTGCCCCGCACACCAGGTTACCGAGCATCAGCGGCTGAATCACGGCGATCCAGTGATGCCAGTCCATCCAGTAGTTCAGCTCGAAATGAACGGGCTCGATACCGAGCATCCAGCAGCCCAAGCGGTAGGTGAAATAGAAGACCGGCGGGATGGTCACCGGATTGGTGACCCAGACCAGCGCGACCGAGATCGGCAGATTCACGCGCAGGACGATGGCCGCCCCGGCGGCGATGAAGGACTGGCCGAACGGTGGCAGAAACATGACGAAGCAACCGAGTGCCGTTGCACCGGAGACCGAGTGTCGGTTCAGGTGCCACAGATTCGGGTCGTGCAGGAGCTTGCCGAACACCCCAAGCTGGCGATTCGCCCGGATGGCTCCCGCGGCGGGTAGGTTTCGCTTTAGCCATCGTTTCATGTCGCAAGACCGAGGGGCCTACGCCAGGGGATGAGGTCAGAGAGCGGAGTATATAGCAGTCATGCGGCGATGCGCGGATCCTGCTGCGCTGGCCCTGTGCGGGCGCGCCGGCGCCGGCGCCGGCGTCGGT
>JBGSKP010000363.1:0-5750 GCA_041741175.1 Thiocapsa sp.
GTGGCGGTCGCCCGCCCGACCGCTGCAATCCGCCGCACGCGTGGCCAGGATCCATCTGACATCAAGGCGAGCGCCTGCTCCACGGCGTTTGGACTGACGAAATACACCAGATCCCAGGACTCGGACAGGCGCGCAACCGCCTCTCGCGGATCGGCCGCGGGCGCAATCTGGATGCTCGGCAGGGCAACCGGCCGACCGTTGGCCGCTTCGATCAGCCGACACAGCCCCTCGGCCTGCGCGGCGGGGCGCGTCACCAGGACCCCCCGCCCGTTCAGATCACAGGGCGCAGGCATCATGACTCCTGTAGTGCACTCAGAATCTCACCGGCGCCCTGATTGAGCAGGTCATCGGCAACTCGTGTACCGATAGCCTGATAGTCCTGACGCGGTCCATCGGAGGCCGCACGGAGAATCCGTGTCCCATCAGGCGTGCCCACCAGACCCTTGAGGATGAGACGGTCGCCTTCGATCACCGCATACCCGGCAATCGGCACCTGACAACCGCCATGCAGGCGGGCGTTCATCGCCCGCTCGGCGAGCACCCGATCGGCCGTCTCCTGATGATGCAGTGGGGCGATGAGGTCGTTCGTGCGCGCATCGGCGCTGCGGCACTCGATGCCGATGGCACCCTGCCCGATTGCAGGCAAACTCGCCTCGGGCGAGATGCGTCCACGGATACGCGACTCAAAACCCAGCCGCATCAAACCGGCGGCGGCCAGGATAATGGCGTCGTACTCGCCGGCATCGAGCTTCGCCAGACGCGTGTTGACGTTGCCGCGTAAGGGTTCGATACGCAGGTCCGGACGGTAGTCGGCAAGCTGGCACTGGCGGCGCAGGCTGGAGGTGCCGACACAGGCACCTTGCGGCAGATCGGCGAGATCCGTGAACCGGTTCGAGACAAAGGCATCGCGCGGATCCTCGCGATCCATGATCACGGCCAGGTGCAGCCTCTCGGGAAACTCGACCGGGACATCCTTCATCGAGTGCACGGCAATATCGGCCTCCCCTTCCAGCATGCCCTGCTCCAGCTCCTTGACGAACAGACCCTTGCCGCCGACCTTCGCCAGCGGCGCGTCGAGAATCTTATCCCCCTTGGTGGTCATGCCGACGATCTGGATCTCAAGTCCGGGATGCAGGCTGGTCAACAGCGCGGACACATGCTCGGCCTGCCACATGGCCAGAGGGGATTTGCGGGTGGCGATACGGATAATATTCGACATGGTGGGTCCTAAGGGGCTCTCGGTCTGAGACACGGTCGGTTCGGATAGGCCCACGCGGATGAGACCACTGGACCACGCAGGCGGCGAAGGACTGCGATTGTGTCACAGCCGACGCGGCGATTCGAATCAGGAGGCGATTGATACCGGGACGAAGTCGGTCCGATCCGGTCGGCCTTCGGCATGCAACCAGATCGGGCGGCTGCCATAGCCGGGATAGGCGGGAATGGCGATCAAGGCACTGGAGAGCGTGCCGAACCCGTCTGGCTGCTCCACTGTCATGGCGATCTGCGGTCCCGCGCCCGCCGGCTGATCAGGCGATCCAAGAAGATCGCGCCATGCCGTCCAATCGCCGCGTTCCGGATCCGGAACCGGCGCCTCGGCGAACCGCGGCAGGTAAGCCGCAATGCGCGGGTCGCTGCGCTCGTCGAGTTCCCCTGCGCCGAGCATGTGCAGACCAGGTGCGATCGGGTGGACACGGATCGTCCCGTCCTCGCCATAACGCACCCAATAGGCGTCGCGCGGGTCGGCCACCAGGAGGTTGAAGGGACGATAAGCCGCAGGATTCAGATCGGCCAGCGCACCGGCCGCCGCACCCGCCTCGGCGTGATCAAGCGCCTCCAGGACCAGCTCGCCGCGGCTGCGCTTGCCGACAGCTGGACCCAGGCTGCCGTGACGATTCATGATCGCGGCAACCAGGCCATGGTCGTTGATGCCAAGCCAACTGCCGCCCGCCTCCACATCAAGCCCCGCCACCATGTGCATGCGATCCGGCCAGTGGCGCGCAGGCGGAAGACTGCGCCGCGATCGCATCTCTTCGCGATTGGCCGCAATCAGAATCGGCCACGCCTGACCGGGGCAGCGTTGGATGACGAGTGTACACATCGATTAATTCTCCTTGCGAGCCCCTTTCGAGCCCATTGCGAGCAGGCGCAGCAACCTGACCGGCCATTGAACGCGCAGCGCTCGAGCGCTGCCGTCCGGCCGCCTAAGGCGGCTCTGCCTTGATGCTCTCCACCATCGCCGACGTCGCCCTAAACAACGTCTTAAAGACCCGGCGCTGGGCGCGCTCGTTGCGCGTCGTCGCCGGGCCGATCATCTCCAGACGCGCCTCAAAATAGGCCATATCGGCTTCAAGCGCGGCGACGCGCGTGCGCTGGCGCTCGGTCACATCAGCCGCGGGATCTTCACAGTTCAAGTGCGCACCGACCAGGTTGTTTAAAGCGCGGAAGACGCCGCGCCCAAGGATCGGCGATGATGTCCCCCGGCGCTCACGGACCCACCTAAGCCTATGGCGGTCCAGTGTGCCAAGCGTTTCGCGACTTGTGTTATAACCACTGATAATCCATGCATAAATTCAACCCAGAGAAGCAATCCCGAGCATGAGCGCAATCCTTGAGCTGTTTCGCAGTTCCGGCGCCCTATACGGCGGCAATGCAGCCTTCATTGAAGATCTCTATGAACGCTATTTAAAAGACCCCGAGAGCGTCGATCTGGCTTGGCGCGAGCGTTTCCAGATCATGCATCAGGAGGCGGCCAACGAGGTCGCGCATGGCCCGGTGCGGGAGAACTTCCTGCGCCTCGCTCAAGAGAGCCGCTCGCGCGCCCGCACCCGCTCCACCGAGCGTCTTGACCCGGCCGCGGCCGAGAAACAGGCCGCTGTGCTGTCGTTGATCAACGGGTACCGCTACCGCGGTCATCAGGTCGCCAATCTCGACCCCATCAAGCTGCGCGACCTGCCTAAGATCGCCGATCTGGATCCTGCTTACCACAATCTCGATCCGGACGACATGGACCAGGTCTTTCACACCGGCTCGCTTTATGCCCCGGACCGCATGCCGTTGCGCGACATCATCAAGATGGTCGAGCAGATCTATTGCGGCAGGGTCGGCTCGGAATACATGCACATCACCGACACCCAGGAGAAGCGCTGGATCCAGAAGCGCCTCGAGGGTTATCGGGCCACGCCGGAACTCGACAGCACGGACCGACGCTGGCTGCTGACACTCCTCACCGCCGCAGAGGGGTTCGAGAAATACCTCCATCAGCGCTACGTCGGCCAGAAGCGCTTCTCGCTCGAAGGCGGCGACGCGCTCATCCCGCTCCTGGACGAGTTGATCCAGCGCGCCGGGCGCAAGGGTCAGAAGGAGCTGGTCATCGGCATGGCCCATCGCGGGCGCTTGAGCGTCCTGACGAACATCTTCGGCAAGCCGCCGCAGGATATCTTCGACGAGTTCGAGGGCCGGGTCCAGATGGACTGGCGAAAGATGGCCGGCGATGTGAAGTATCACATGGGCTTCGCCACCGATATCGATACCCCCGGCGGCATCGTGCATCTGGTGCTGGGCTTTAATCCTTCGCACCTGGAAATCATCAATCCGGTCATCGAAGGCTCGGTGCGGGCGCGCCAGCGGCGCCGGCACGATCGCAGTGGCGATCAGGTGCTGCCCATCCTCATCCACGGCGATGCCGCCTTCGCCGGTCAGGGCGTGGTTATGGAAACGCTGCAACTGTCGCAGACGCGCAGCTACGCGACCGGCGGCACGGTGCACATCGTCATCAACAATCAGATCGGCTTTACCACCAGCAACCCGCTGGACACCCGTTCAACGCTCTACTGTACCGATGTAGCCAAGATGGTGCAGGCGCCGGTCTTTCATGTGAACGGCGACGACCCTGAATCGGTCATATTCGTCACCCGGATGGCGCTCGATTTCCGCAACCAGTTCCACAAAGACGTCATCATCGACTTAGTCTGCTACCGCCGCCTGGGCCACAACGAAGCAGACGAGCCAGCCGTGACGCAACCGATCATGTACAGCAAGATTCGCCGGCATCCGACTCCGCGCGCCGTCTATGCCGATCGCCTCATACTTGACGGCATCGTCTCCAAGGAAGAATCCGATGCGATGGTCGCCGATTACCGCGACTCGATCGAGCAGGGTGTCCTGGTCGCGCGCCCGGTGCTATGCGGACTCGACCATGTCTATCGCGTCGACTGGGGATTTTGCCGCAATACCGATTGGGACCAGACTCTCGACACCGGGGTTGCGCTGGAGAAACTGCGCGAGCTCACGGACGCGATGCTGCGTGTGCCCGAGGGTTTCGAGCTGCATCCCAGGGTCGAGAAGCTCTGGGATGAGCGGCGCAAAATGGCCAATGGCGACCAACTGATCAACTGGGGCTTTGCCGAAAATCTCGCCTACGCCACCTTACTGGATTCGGGCATCCCAGTGCGTCTGTCGGGTCAGGACGCCGGACGGGGGACATTTTTCCACCGCCATGCCAAGATCCACGATCAATTAACCGGTAACGCCTACACGCCGCTGCAGCATATCGGCGCGCATCAGGGCGCCTTCATTGCGATCGACTCCATCCTCTCGGAGGAGGCCGTGCTGGCCTATGAGTATGGTTTTGCGACCGCCGAGCCGAGTGCACTGACGCTGTGGGAAGCGCAGTTCGGCGACTTCGCCAACGGGGCTCAGGTCGTCATCGATCAGTTCATCACCTCGGCCGGCACCAAATGGGGTCTGTGCTGCGGACTGGTGATGCTGCTGCCGCACGGACTGGAGGGCCAGGGCGCCGAGCATTCATCGGCCCGGCTCGAGCGTTTTCTTCAGCTCTGCGCGGAGCACAATATCCAGGTCTGCACGCCGACCACACCGGCGCAGATGTTTCACCTGCTACGCCGCCAGATGGTCCGCGACTATCGCAAACCGCTGATCGTGATGACACCCAAAAGCCTGCTGCGTCACCGCCTCGCGGTCTCGTCCCTGGACGAACTGGTCAGCGGACACTTCCAAACGATCATCCCCGAAGTCGACCCGATCGACCCGAAAGACACCGAACGCGTCATCTTCTGTGGCGGAAAGGTCTATTTTGATCTCCTGGAGGCACGCCGGGCGCGCGGTCTGGCCAATGTGGCGATCATCCGCCTGGAGCAGATCTATCCCTTTCCCAAGGACCACTTCGACGCGGCGCTTGCGCCCTATGCCGCGACCGAGGAAATCATCTGGTGTCAGGAAGAGCCGCAGAATCAGGGCGCCTGGGACCAGATCAAGCACCGTTTCCATAGCCTGATTCAGGAAGGCAAACGGCCCCACTACGTTGGTCGGGCGTCCTCCGCGGCGCCAGCTGTCGGACACCGCGCCGCCCATGTCGAGCAGCAGGAGCGGTTGATCGACGAGGCCCTGACCGGACACTTCAACCCCAGCATGAATAAAAGGATCCCGCCACAATGAGCAGTGAAGTCCGTGTCCCAGCACTTCCCGAATCGGTCGCCGACGCCACGGTCGCGACCTGGCATAAACGACCGGGCGATCGGGTCAAACGCGAGGAAAACCTGGTCGATCTGGAGACCGACAAGGTCGTACTGGAGGTGCCCGCGCCGATCGACGGTATCCTCGGCCAGATCCTGGCCAACGAGGGCGATCTGGTGCAGTCCGATGCCCTCCTCGCACTGATCGAGGCGTCCACCGCCGAGTCATCCCCGGCGGCTCCCGCAGGGCAGGCAGGCCAGGACGCCGGCACCAGG
>JBGSKP010000364.1:0-2323 GCA_041741175.1 Thiocapsa sp.
CGGCCTGCTCGCGCGCGTCGGCCTCGTCGACCAGGGCATGGACGGCCGCCATATCCTCGCGTTCCAGCAGGTTCGCGATGCGTTTCCAGTGTCGCCCGCGTGCCCGAATGTCTTTGATTCGCGGGGTCTCGTTGATCGCGGCCCAGGTCGCTTCGCTCAGGTTCAGGCGCTCAAGCTCGGAGCGCGGCATGCCGGCCATGCGTTCGGCCAGGGCATGCAAGGCCAGCTTGTCTCGCTTGAGCTGGCTCTTGCTGGGTCCGCGTTCCTCCCACTCGTGCGGGCTCTCACTCGGGCTCTCACTCTCGTCGATCGTGTCGTTCATCCGTAATCGCGTCTCATCTGAATAAGGGCTCTTTAAGGCGATTCCCGGAAATCGGCCAAGGCGCTTGGCCTTTGGCAATGCCTGGCGCTGAGCTGAATCGACCCGAGATCCGTCCCAGGCCGGTACCGGCCCGTCCTCGGAATGCCCCGCGATCTCGGCAGCCGCCGGGTCGGCTCACCGGACGGCCTGTCCACCGGCAACCCCGGCAGGACGCCATGATAGGACAAACGATCGCTGCGTTGGTGAACGGGCTGAGCCTGTTGGCTCATGGGAGGTTGCCTCAAGCGCGTACGAGCTGAATGCGACGGCCACCTGGGCTGGTCGTCTCCGCACTGGTCGTGCGCTCGGTGATCGGCGGTTGACCCGAGCGGCGATCGAAAATGACCAGCCAGCCGTTGTCCATGCCCAGACCCGCCAGATAACCATCCAGCTGCATGAGCCCCGTTGAGAGCGGATCCGGGGCGCCGTCGCGCCAGACCTTCAGCTCCCCGCGGCTCGACCGCTGTCCGTGCGCTATGACGCCGCCGGCTCAAGATGGTCGAGCAGCAGCTGTGCCGAGCGGGTGCCGCGATAGTCGTTGATATCCAGTCGGTAGGCGAGCCGAACCCGGCCCCGGGCCTCGGGCAGCTGCTCGCCCAGATTGAAGCCGATCGCCTCGATCGGGCAGTCCCCGGACCCGTACCCTGACCCGGCGTCGGCGACACGTAACTTCAAATGCCGCTCCCCGACCAGGCGTGCGCCGAGCACATCGAAAGTCCCGTCGAAACGCGGCTCCGGGAAATCCTTGCCCCAGGGACCGGCCACCCGTAAGGTCTCGGCCGTCTCCAGGGTCATCAGCCGCGCCGGGAGTGTGCCATCGGAGTGGATCACAGGCTCGGGCGGATGATCGCCGATGACCTCGCGCACTGCCTCGGCGAAGGCCGATTCGAACCGTTCGAGCGCTTCGGGTCGCAGACTCAGACCCGCGGCCATCGCGTGACCACCGAAGCGTTCGATCAGGCCCGGCGCGAGACGATCGACATTGGCGATCATGTCGCGGATATGAACCCCTTCGATCGAGCGCGCGGAGCCGCGCAGCAGCCCGTCCCCGCCGGGCGCAAAGGCGATCACGGGGCGATGATAACGTTCGCGGATCCGCGCCGCGACGATCCCCGAGACGCCCTGGTGCCAGTCCTCCCCGAAGAGACAGAGTCCCGGCGGCAGGCTTGCGCCATCCAGGCAGAGCCCGGCGAGGAGCGATTCGGCCTGCTCCTTCATCTCGCCTTCGATCTCGCGGCGTTGCCGGTTGAGCCCGTCCAGATCACGTGCAAGTGCCTCTGCGCTGAGCGGATTCTCCGCAAGCAGGCACTCCACACCCAGCGCCATCTCCCGGATGCGCCCGGCGGCGTTCAGGCGTGGTGCGGCGAAGAACGCCAGATCGGCGGCCGTGGCTCGGCTTGGGTCGCGTCCGGCGATCGTCAGCAGGGCGCGCACACCCGGGCTGCATCGATCGGCGCGGATGCGCCGCAGACCCTGCTCGACCAGAATCCGATTGTTGCGATCCAGAGGCACCACGTCCGCGACCGTGCCCAGGGCGACCAGGTCCAGCAGATCGGCGAGATTAGGCTCTGGTCGCGTTGGTCCGAACCACCCCTGCGCGCGCAGATGCGCTCGCGTCGCGACAAGCAGGTAGAAGACCACGCCGACCCCGGCCAGATGTTTGCTCGGAAAACCGCAGCCGGGTTGATTGGGATTGACGATGGCCGCCGCATCGGGAAGCTGCTCGCCCGGCAGATGATGGTCCGTGATCAGCACCGGGATGCCCAATTCGGCGGCGCGTGCGACCCCTGCGAGGCTGGCGATGCCGTTGTCGACCGTGATCAACAGGTCCGGACGGCTGGGTGCCGCGGCATCGACCACCGCCGGGCTCAGGCCATAGCCGAAGGCGAATCGACTCGGCACTAGATAGGAGACCTGCGCCGCACCCAGGGCGCGCAGACCCCGCACCGCGACGGCCCCGCC
>JBGSKP010000365.1:0-11729 GCA_041741175.1 Thiocapsa sp.
ATGGCGCCGGTTGCAAGGCCCATCGCAGCGCCGGTTCCGACGCGGGCTCCCGTGGTATTGCCGCAGCCGGCGAGCGCGAGGACCGCCATAACGGCCAAAGGTAGAGTCATCCGCTTCAACAGTCGTCTCCTGATCGATAAAGTGTTTGTGCGGTCAAGGCGCCTCGAAGGGGCCAAACCAACCATGCGGGCATTTGGGTCGTTGCCCGGCCGCTTGTTCAGCTGATGCCGTTGGCGTATCGCCCCACGATCGACCCATCGTGGTGGGTGGCGACGCTTTCGAGCCGGACTGCGGCTGTGCCATCGCCGCGTCGATTCTGCGCTAAACTGCGTCCAGATCAAAACCCCCATCGGGCTCGATACCACGTGGCCACCCGCAACCTGGCGGGCGGCACGGTCAAGCCAACAGAGTCGTTTCAGCGTTTCAGTGAGATTACCGGCGCGTGCGGCCGACGTTTGCCTTGTCATGCGACGCCGACACCAGGTGACACCGTGGCATGTCATCGCGCATGCGGTTGAGGAGGGTGACAATGCCGGCCAACATTGCAGCAGAATTCACGGATTCGGGGACCCCGGAAACCACCAAGATCATCTTCTTCGGGCTCGGTGCCGTCGGATCGGCGATGCTGATTTGCCTCTCGGAGCTTGCCGAGCGCGATGATGTGCCGGTGCGCTTTGTGGTCTACGTGATCAATCCGGATGCGGCGCGCGATGCACTCTTCCATGCCGAGCGACTCTTTAACCGTATCGACTTCATCGGCGTGCCCGACTTCGCGTCTGTGTTCGCACTTGAACCCCGGCATGAATCCGAGCTGGCGGGCGCGGTCATGTTGGTCAATGCGGCACTACCGGAGTTCAATGGACCCATGATCGAGCTGGCCTTGCGTGTCGGGGCGCATACGGTCGACCTGGCCTCGGACATGTACGACGTCATCACCGAGCGCACGCTGACATTCTCGCAGTACCGTTACGATCAGGCGCTGCGCGAGCGGGGGGTCGCCGCGCTCATCAACCTGGGCATCTCGCCGGGCGTGACCAACTTCCTGATCGGTCGCCGAATGCATGAGCTGTTGGCCGGAGATCGCAAAGAGCTGGAGATCGAGAGCATCGATCTGTATCTGCTCGAGGACATCGATTCGGACTCCATCATCTTCTCCTGGTCGCCGATCGTCGCGCTCGAGGAGCTGGCCCAGCACCCGCGGATTCTCAATAAAGGCCGCATGCAGGTGCTTGAGCCGTTCAGCTCGGGACGTGACTACGCCTTCCCGCATGAGCCGCGTCCGGTCCGTCAGTATCCGCTTTATCAGGAGGAGCTGCTGTCGCTACATCGTTCCTTTCCAGATGTGGAGTCCATCGGTATTTATACGGGCGGCTCCGAGGTCGAGCTGGTCAAGGCGCTTTTTCAGCTCAACCTGCTGTCCAAACGCACCCTGCCGCATCAGCCCGAGCTGACCGTCGAGGCCATGGTGCGTGCCATCCTACCCGGCATGAACAAGCCGCGCCGCATCGAGGAATATCTGCGAAACGGGACCATCCGGCGCACGCATTTTTCCGCCGCCGCCGAGATCCGTGTCTCGGAGATCGTGCGCAACGACCGTCAGACCGCGATCGAAACGGTTGGTCTGAGCTATCTGCGCTATCACGATCTGCTCAACACCCCCTACGCCGGAGCCACCTATATCTCGTATCCAACCGCGGTCGGTGCAGCCATCCTGGCCTGGCACGCCCTTGATCACGCCCGCGAGGTGCCGGCTGATCTGGCGGGGGTCATCGCCGGAGAGGACCTGGCGCGTTTACTGCCGCGTCGTCGCGCCGACGCCATCCGCCGTGATCTGGTCGCCTGGGACATTGATCTGTTCGAGACGGTTCGCGATGCCTCCGAGGTCTAAACAACGCCTGCAATAACCAACCCAACCGGTCACATCGACCGTGACGGTCGTTGGCCGATTCATGACCGATCGCCGACTCGACACCCCGTCTGTCCGGACCCGGTTTAGCACCGAAAGAGAGTCTGTTCCATGCTTGCGAGAACCGCGAACCTATTGAAGTTGCTCGCTCAGCTCCTCGCCGTGAGCGCGCTGACCTTCCTTGCCGTGCGTGCCTTCGACGCGCACCGCAGCGCCCCGCTTGCGCTCTGGCATACCGTGACGCCCGATGAGATGGTGGCCGAGGAGCTCGATCAGGCCGAATGGGCGGACTATCTCGCGCGTGAGCAGATGCTCTTCGATCAGGTGCGGGTCGAGGTGACCGATAAGCTCGCTCCGGAAGAGCGCATCCTGTCCAACCGCTATTTCGATGGCAGCCCCCTGTACCCCGGGCACTTCACGCAGGACTGGAATCGCTCCTACGTCCTGGAGCCCGACGGCGAGCCGCGCGGGTCTGTCGTGCTGTTGCACGGGCTGACCGATTCGCCCTATAGCCTGCGTCACATCGGACGGCATTACCGCGATCTCGGCTATGTGGTCGTCGGGATCCGTCTGCCGGGGCACGGTACCGTGCCGGGTGGTCTCGCCAGGTTGGATTGGGAGGACTGGTCTGCTGCCACACGCCTGGCGGTGCGCGAGGCGGTGCGGCGCGGCGGTCCATCCGCGCCGCTGCAACTCGTCGGGTTTTCCAACGGCGGCGCGCTGGCGATGAGCTATGCGCTCGATGCCATCGAAGACCCCGACCTGCGCCAGGCCGATCGCCTGATTCTCATCACGCCCATGATCGGCATTACAGAGATGGCCCGATTCGCCGGGTTTGCGGGACTGCCCGCGATCTTCCCAGCCTTCGCCAGCGCGGCCTGGCTGGGCGTCATTCCCGAGTTCAATCCCTTTAAGTACAACTCCTTCCCGGTCAACGGCGCACGGCAGTCGTCGCTCTTGACGCGCGCCCTGCAACCGCGGATTGCACGCTATGCACGCCAGGGCCGTCTCGCCGAGTTGCCGCCCATCATCACCTTCCAATCGGTGGTGGATTTCACGGTGAGTACGCGCGCCATCGTCACGGGTCTTTACGCTCAGCTTCCGCAGAACGGCAGCGAGCTGGTGCTGTTCGATATCAATCGCAACACCAAGTTCGGTCCGCTGATGCGTCCCGATTCCGAGACGACCCTGGACCGCCTGCTGCCCCCGGCGCCGCGGAGATTCAAGACGACCGTCATCACCAACGCCGCTGCGGACAGCAGCGCTGTCGTGGAGCGTGTCACCGAAGCGGGCCAGACGGCCGAGCGGGTCAGGGCGCTCGGACTGACCTATCCGCGCGACGTCTTCTCGCTCTCGCACGTCGCCCTGCCGTTTCCGATCAACGACTCGCTCTATGGGATGACGCCGGACGAAGGCGAGCATTTCGGCGCGAACCTCGGCGCCCTGGCGATCCGCGGCGAGCGCGGTGTCCTGGTGATGAGCCTGGACGCGCTGGTGCGCCTGTCCTGGAATCCCTTCTTCCCGTATCTGTTGGAACGGATCCAGGAGGGCGCCGGCGGGCCGATGAGCCGATGAGCCGATGAGCCGATGAGCCGATGAGCCGTCGCGATGTCAGCCCGACGGCGCGTTCGGATCAACTCATGTTGGTGCCAAAGCTCGCGCGCCCGACGATCAGGGGATCAACCGGGCCGATATTGCGCAGATCTTTGCCCGTGTAATCCGGCGCGCTCAGGACATACCGCAGGGCATTGAGCCGCGTGCGCTTCTTACAATTTACAATCGGATTTGACCACGATCCAGGGACATTCGGAGTGGCCGGTGTGGAAAAGCATCGCTTCCTCGTTATGCATCGTTCTCTGCTGCGCCATCCTCTGGGTCTCACCAGTCGCGACACCGAAAGTAGAAGCGGCTTACAGCCGCTTGGAGCCTCGCAGCCGACCTGGCGCCGGTCTGCTCGCGATCTGCAATCAGCGCATCACACGTGGTTTTGAGTGACTCACTCTGCCGACTCGAGCCGTTCCCGCGCCACGCTGGCGGCGTCCTCGAGGCCCTTCTGCGCACGATCGATGACCGCTTTGCCCTGCAGGATCACCGCATTCTTGACCGCCGTAGCGAGCGTTGATCTGGACAAGGGCTTGTCGTCGATGCTCATACTCTCGGGCGAGGTCGCAAAAGCGGACAATGGGTCGCTGAGTGTCAAGGCGGTATCGTCCACCGCATTGTACCGATACCGACAGGTCGCTTGCCGAGTGCGCGTGCCGCCGCCGATGTCCTGCGCCTCGAAGCCCAGAACGACCGAGAGACCGGACTGGCGTTGGGGATCGGTCGCGACGCTCGTCCAGCGCACCGAGCCAGGCGAATCGACCTGCGTCAGGACCAATTTTTTGCAAAAGCTCACACGCACGTCTTCGCGCGCGCCCGAGCAGCTTGCAACGAGGAGCGCGCTGAGCAGAAGGCACGCGCCGGTGCAGATCGGAACATCTTCGAGTCGGATCATCTCAGCACCTCAGAAGCATCTTTTCGTCACCATGCCTCGCGACCACCGGATGCGGTGGCTACGCTGCGCCGCATCATTTCAGGGGCCGCTTGGGGCCGCTTGCCGCAGTACGACCCCGCATCACCTCCGAGCCAGAGCGAACCACACGAATGGACTTTTCGACCCCGCAGGACAGGATGCTCGCCGACGACCAGCTCGTCTATCGGCAGACGCCCAATGGTAAACCGCCGCTGCTGCGGATTCACCGTTGGGGCGGCTCATCGCGGCACAGATTCGCAACGTGCAGCAGGTCGAGCGGGTGAACTGCGGGTATGTCCCGATGATCGAGCAGCCGGCTGCCTAATACCAGCTGGTGCCGGACTTCCTCGCCGGGGCGCAATTCTCACTGCGGCGCAATAGGGGCGCACCGAACGCTCGGGGACAGACCGCGTCGCGCGGGACGCCTCGCGGGTCGAAGACTCCAGGCTGGCTGTCGACGACGCACGCTGGCCGTTGCGCCGCGCGCGGTTGCCGGTGAACACCAAACTCATTGCGCACCGTCAGGGAAAAGGGGTGCACTCTGCACTAGACTCCAGTTGGTTCACCGGAGCGGGCGTCAACCTGTAGGGCATGTCCGCATCCTGGCTGTGTGCCGGCTGTATGTCGGCTGGGCACCAGCTTATCCTTCGGAGCAACATCATGCGAGCCTTGATCGGCGTCCTCGGTTTCAGTCTTCTTATCGCGCTTTTCAGCAGCGGTGCAACAGCGCGCGACAACTGGCCAACGCCGCCGGTTACGGATCTGGCGCGCCCCCAGGTCTCCGGTCCGCTGCAAGGCGGCACCGCCGATCATGCCAAGTTCGAGCAGCTTAAAGGGCCCTTCAATTCCGGTCCCGAGGTGACGGTTGCCTGTCTCGGCTGCCATACCGAGACCGGCGATCATTTCATGCGCAATATCCACTGGACCTGGTCCTACACAGACCAGGAGACCGGACAGCAGCTCGGCAAACGCTATCTGATCAATAATTTCTGCACCAACTCGCGCGGCAACGAGGGCATGTGCGCCCAGTGCCATGCCGGTTATGGCTGGAAGGACGAAAACTTCGACTTCACCGACGAGACCAAGATCGACTGTCTGGTCTGTCACGAAACCACCGGGACCTATTACAAGACGCCAAACAGCGCCGGTAGCCCGGCCTGTACGGTGATGTTCGAGGGCAAGCCCCCGATCGATCTGGCCGCGGTCGCCCAGAGCGTGACGCTGCCGCAGCGCGCCAACTGCGGGGCCTGCCATTTCAACGGCGGCGGCGGCGACAACGTCAAGCACGGCGACCTCTCCTCGGCCTTGAAGAGCCCGCCGAAGACACTCGACGTCCACATGGGTGTCGACGGTCTGAACTTCGCCTGCACAGCCTGCCACATCACCAACCGCCACATCTGGGCCGGCAGCCGCTATCGCGTCGTGTCTAAGGACACCGAGGGGACCGGCAAGCCCGGTCAGCGCACCGACGTGGCGACCTGCGAGTCCTGTCACGGCCTCTCGCCGCATCCGGTGAATTCTCTGGCCAACTTCAAGCTCAATGATCATGTGCAGAGCATCGCCTGCCAGACCTGCCACATCCCCGAGATCGCGCGCGGCGGCGTTGCCACCGTCGTTGATTGGGATTGGCGCACCGCCGGCAAGACCAAGGACGGCGAGGGCTATCACGAGGAAGGCTACATCCAGGGCAACGGCAACCACCGTTACACCTACAAATCAATCAAGGGTAATTTCACCTACGACGAGAACTTCCCCCCCGCGTACGGCTGGTTCGATGGCCAGATGCGCTACACCACCATCGACACCAAATTCGACCCGCAGGCCGAGTCCATCGAGATCAACGGCTTCACCGGCTCGCGCGAGGACGCCCAATCCCGTATCTGGCCGTTCAAACGCATGCAAACCTGGCAGCCCTACGACAAGATCAACGGCACCCTGGTCTATACCCATCTCTGGGGCGAGGACGAGGCATCCTATTGGGGAAACTACGATATGGGCGCGGCGATCGAGAAGGGCATGGCTGACTTCGGGCTCGACTACTCCGGCGAATACGGCTTCATGCAGACCATCTCCTGGTGGCCAATCACCCATATGGTCGCGCCCAAAGAGCAGGCGCTGGCATGTGGCGCCTGTCATACGCCGCAGGACAGCCGCCTTCAGTTCGTCGAGGGGGTCTATATCCCGAGTCGTGACCACAACCGCTGGCTCGACATCATCGGTACAATCCTGGTCGCCGGCACGCTGGGTGGAATCCTCATCCACGGCCTGGTCCGATTCTTCTCGCCGACTCACGGATCCAAGGGGGAGAGCCACTGATGGCCACACGTCGCGTCAAGATCTTCAGCCTGTTCGAGCGCTTCTGGCACTGGACGCAGATGCTGCTCATCGTCGCCCTGCTGGTCACCGGTTTCGGGGTGCACGGCTTTCATAACATCTTTACGTTCAAGGAGGCCGTCACCCTGCACACCATGGCCGCCTTCGCACTGTTGGTCCTCTGGATCTTCAGTATCTTCTGGCTGTTCACAACGCGCACCTGGCGTCACTTCATCCCCTCGGCGTCGGGGCTGTGGGCCGTGCTGCGCTTCTACAGCTACGGCATCTTCAAGGGCGAGCGCCATCCCTATCGCAAAGCCTACTGGCGCAAACACAATCCGCTTCAGGCCCTGGCCTACCTGATGCTCAAGATCGTGCTGTTTCCGGCGATCTGGATCAGCGGTCTGGCCTACCTGTTCTATTTCACCTGGCGCGACCTGCCCCATGCCACGCAATGGCTCAACGGCGTCGCGGTGGTGCATACGGCAGCGGCATTTCTGATCCTCGCTTTCGTGCTCATTCACGTCTATATGCTGACGATCGGACACTCGTTCCGGGAGCATCTGATGCCGATGATCAACGGCTTCGACGAGGTGGATCTGTCACCCGAGGAAGAGGCTTACCTGAGCCAGGATCAGCCAGGGGACATTCGCTGATTTAGAGTGTCCCGGCGCGGCCCAAAAAGCTCGCGAAGCGCGGCAGCCCGTTGAGCGTGCGCCCGTGATACTTGAAATTGACCATGCTGCCGATCGGCGGAGGAGCCTCCCGATCGGCATCGCTGAAGCCCGTACCCAGCCGAAAACGCACCCCGTCAGATTCTTCCACGAGGAGTGAACCCAGGCGACCCTGATGTCGGCCGCGGCCGGGTAAATGGGCGATCACCAGGGCATCGGCCTCAAGATAGGGTTTGACTTTGAGCAGATCGGCCGTGCGCCCGATACGATAGGGCGCATCGCGCCGATGCAGCATCAGACCCTCGCCGCCGCCGGCGACGATCTGATCAAGCATGGCCATCAAGATGTCATGATCGCCAACGCGGGTCTGCTCAATCACACCGAGGAACGGGCTCGACGCCGCCGCGACCACACCTCGCAACGTACCGAGTCTTGCCTCGAAATCGCCCGGATGGCCGGGTAGATCGAACAGCATATAGCGCACCCGACGCCAGGCATCCTGATCGGGCTCCAGCCGTCGCACGGTGCCCGACAGCTCTGCAAAGGTGCCGCGCCCCATCCACAGCTCGCCATCGAGTTGGAGCATCGGAAAACCGGCCGTGAACCAGTCTGGCGCCTGGATGACCAGTCCGCCGCGGGTGATCAGACTCCGGCCATCCCAGTAGCCGCGCACCCCGTCGAGCTTCTCGCTGACCAGATAATCCGTCAGGTCGATTCCCGGACTGTACACCTCGGCAAGCGCCAGGGCCGGCTCGGCCGCTTGCAGTGCGGGCGAGGTGTCGAGCGCATCCCCGGTATTGGAAATGGCCGCCGCCGGCTCGCCGGCATCCGCCACGGTTGATGCCACGGGCGTCTCGGCGTGACAGGGAACCGTACCCAGCAGACCCAGCAACAGCCCGCATCGCGAAACCGACGAGTGACGCATCGCACTTCACGCCTTGAAAGCGAATCATGGCGTTACTGTACAGGTTGAGCCGATCGGCGCAAGCAAAAAATACACGATTCGACGATCATCGTGGTGCATCGCGAGATGAGGACAGCGGCTTGTTTGACCGAGGTGCGCGCGGGCCGATCAACTCTCAGGTCGAGACAGACCCATTCTCAGAACGTCATGCTCCACCCCGTCGAGCAGTAGCTCGTTGCGCAGGATGCCTTCCACCGAAAAGCCAAGGCTCTCGTTGAGCCGGATGTTGCGCAAGCTGGTCTCGAGTGTGTCGAGATAGATTTTGCGCAGTCCCAGCACCTCGAAGCCGTACCGGATCCACAGCGCGGTGGCCTCTCTGGCGTAGCCTTGACCGCGGGCCGCCGGCTCGCCGATAAGTTTGCGAAGCTCGGCCTTACGCTGGAGCGGGTCGTAGTGCAGGAAGGCCACGGCGCCGATCGGCGTTCCCTCCAGCGTCTCGACGATCGCGCCCTGACCGCCTCGTCCACCCAGAAGGTCGGCACACTCGACAAAGCTCCCGGCGCTGCAGGTCAACATAAACATGCGGCCCTGGTCGTCCTGCAGCCAGCGCTGCATCAGATTAAAGTCTGTCGGGGCGATCGGACTGCGCAGCCGAATCCGACCCCGCTCCCAGGGCAAACTCTCGGGCGAGACAGCCTGCCCGGATCCGGCTGACGGGCACTGCGCCTCGCACATCGGCGCGGTCGGGCGCACCGGCGTGTGCGGCTTCAGCGCCATGTCCAACAGCAGATTCACGAAGCACACGAAGTCGAGCTTGCTGAAACCATAGCTCAACCCGTCGCGGTGCAGGGATCGAGCGATGGTCTCAAGCGTTTTGTCGGGAACCTTGCGCACGTAGTCCATCTACCTTCACCCCGTCATCCCACCGCACCCAGCGTGCTCCCGGAAGTCCCTGACGTTAACCATGTCCCCGGCAAGGGTCAACAGCGTCGGGCATGCCGCTGGCCCCCCAGCATTCAGGCATCAGTCCTCCAGCCTGCGAAAGCGCAGAAAGTAATTTCCGCGCAGCTTGATTGGCTCGTCGAGCAGCTTGAAACCGGCCTGTTCGACCTCGCCGATCACCTCCTCACGACCGGCACGCACATGCCCCAGAATCCAGCGATTGCTGACGCCCGGCTCCCGCCTGAAATCGATGATCGCGAGGATCCCGCCCGGCACAAGGGCCGCACGGATCGAGTCGAGCATGGCGCGCGGATACTCGAAATGGTGATAGGTATCCGAGGTGAAGACCAGGTCGACGCTTGCTGGCGGCAGCCGGGTACTCCTCTGCTCACCCAGTACGGGAAGGACGTTGCCGAGCCCCGCTTGGGCTGCGCGCGCCGCGATCGCCGTGATGAAGCTCTCCGAAATATCCACCGCAAACACCCGTCCGGCCGGGCCGACTGCATCGGCAAACAGCAGTGTGTAGAGGCCCGAGCCGGCGCCTACGTCCGCGATCCGCATGGCGGGTCGCACCTCCAGCGCCGCCAGGATCTCCCGACGCCGATCGTAGACCTCCCGTCCATCGCTCTCGAAAATGTCACGCCACCGATCATGGTCGGCGCCGTGATAGTAGGCATTCATGTCCGGCCCGACCGCCGGGGGCTCGGCATGAGCGGAGAGGTGGCCAAGCAGCATCAGCGGCAGGACAAGGGTCGGGATGAATCGTCGGGGCATGCGAAAGAGTCTCTCAAGGTCGAAGGTCCGTGTAGCGGACCGTCCAGGCGGGCTAGCGCGCGAACTCACGCAGGAGTCGACGAACGAATCCAGGGCCCTGGTAGATGAGCCCGCTGTAGACCTGGATCAGATTGGCGCCCGCGGCGAGCTTGGCGGCAGCGCCGTCGGGATCCATGATGCCGCCGACACCAATCAGCGTGGGATCAGAACCGACGGCCTGGCGGACGACGCGCAGCAGCTCGGTGCTGCGCGACAGGATCGGGCGCCCCGAGAGTCCGCCGCTCATCCCCTCGGTCGAGCTGATCAGTCCGTCGAAGCGGATACTGGTGTTGGTGAGGATCAGGCCAGCGCTGCCGGCATCCAGGGCCGCGCGCGCACAGTCGATGGCGTCCTCGTCGGCGAGGTCCGGGGCGAGTTTGACGACGATGGGTCTGGGTCGGGCGAGGCGTTGATTCGGCTCCTGGATCGCCTCGAGGATGCGTGTGACCTCTTCGACCCGCTGCAGATCGCGCAGGCCCGGTGTGTTGGGGCTTGAGATGTTGACGACGATGTAATCGGCGAGCTGTCCGACCCGCTCGAAGCTGCGTCGGTAGTCATCGGCGGCCTCGGGCGCGGGCGTGACCTTGGACTTGCCGAGATTCACCCCGAGCGGAACCTGCAGGATTGCGCGCTCGCGCAGCCGCTCCAGGCGCCGCGCCGCCGCATCGGCTCCGCCGTTGTTGAAGCCCATGCGATTGATCAGGGCCTGATCCGCCGGCAGTCGAAAGAGCCGCGGTTTGGGATTGCCGGGCTGAGGCAGTGCGGTGACGGTCCCGACCTCGATAAAGCCGAAACCAAGCGCCTGCCATGCCGGGACGGCCACGGCATCCTTATCCAGTCCGGCGGCCAATCCGATTGGGTTGGGAAAGCGCAGGCCCATCGCCTCGACCGCCAGGCGTGGCTTACGCGCAAGATCATCATCGCCCAACGCCCCGCTGAACAGGGCAGACCAGCGTTCGAGCAGGCCCAGCGTCAGATCGTGCGCGCGCTCCGGATCCAGTTGAAAGGCCAGCGGGCGCAGGACACGCCACAGACCGCTCGTTTGCTCATACCCCATGAGAGATCTCCGTCGTTGGTTGGAGCGCCTGACTGCTTCGCGCGACGCGGCGTGAGCGCCTTCGCAGCGTTGCGGCACCGAACAGACGCGGGAGCCAGGTGTACTGTCATGCTGAACCTGACGGCGCCCGCTCGCGGCGCAGACTGTACTCGTTCCCGATGAAGATCAGTGCCGCGCCGCCGATCACCCAGGGGTCAAGACCCTCGCCGTAGAAGACCGCGCCAATCAGGGCAATCAGCGGCAGGCGCAGGAAATCCATGGGCAGAACGACCGTGGCGTCCGCATTCTTGAACGCCTTGGCAATGCCCAGGTGTGCGCTGATCCCGGTTACCGCCGCGACCAGCAACCAGAAGGCATCATCCCAGCCTACCGGCTGCCAGACCAGCAGTGCCGGGATGAGGCCGATCAGAAGTTGCATGACCAGCATCCAGTAGAGGATGGTGAAGACGCCGTCGTAGCGGGTCAGTCCCTTGGTCGCCGTCAGGCTCACCGCGAAACCGACAGCCGCCGCCAGACCGATCAGCACACCCAGATCAAGCGGCTGCAGGCCGGGGCGCGTGATCACGAGCACGCCCAACAGACCGAGCGCCAGCGCGACGGCGCGC
>JBGSKP010000366.1:0-3208 GCA_041741175.1 Thiocapsa sp.
GGCCGCCGGTGACGGCGCGGTTGCCCCGCGCTATCGAATCCGGCGCCGCTGGCCACTGACGGCCTGGTTGGCCTGACCGGGCGTTGACTGCGCCGGTCGCATTGCGTCCGCTATGACGTTTGCCGATGCCCTATGCGATAATCCGCCGCTCATCACGTTCGCTGTGTGCTCTGATGTCGTGAACATGGCCTCGATGCGCTGACATCGACATCGCTTTGCAACGGTTTATTCCGGCCGATCGAGCCCAGCGGTTCGGTCGGCCGACCGATCCGACGTTAGACGCTGAGGCTTCAAGGGAGACCGAATGGACGACAATCGCAAGAAGGCGCTGGCCGCCGCGCTGACCCAGATCGAAAAGCAGTTCGGAAAGGGCTCGGTGATGCGCATGGGCGACACCGGGTCAATCCGCGAGGTGGAGGCCATCTCCACCGGCTCGCTCGGCCTGGATCTCGCGCTCGGCATCGGCGGCGTGCCCAAGGGGCGCGTGGTCGAGATCTACGGACCCGAATCCTCCGGCAAGACCACCCTGACGCTGCACATCATCGCCGAGGCGCAAAAGGCCGGCGGGACGGCGGCATTCGTCGATGCCGAGCACGCACTGGACCCCGGCTATGCCGAGAAGCTCGGCGTGAACATGAACGACCTGCTGGTCTCCCAACCCGACACCGGCGAGCAGGCACTCGAGATCACCGACATGCTGGTGCGTTCGGGCGGTGTGGACGTGGTGGTCATCGATTCGGTCGCGGCACTGACCCCGAAGGCCGAGATCGAGGGCGAGATGGGCGACTCGCATGTCGGCCTGCAGGCGCGTCTGATGTCGCAGGCGTTGCGCAAACTCACCGGCAACATCAAGCGGTCCAACTGTCTGGTGATCTTCATCAATCAGATCCGCATGAAGATCGGAGTGATGTTCGGTTCCCCGGAAACCACCACCGGGGGCAACGCCCTGAAGTTTTACGCCTCGGTGCGACTCGACATCCGCCGCATCGGCAGCATCAAGAAGGGCGACGAGGTCATCGGCAACGAGACCAAGGTGAAGGTCGTCAAGAACAAGGTGGCGCCACCCTTCAGGCAGGCCGAGTTCGACATCCTCTACGGCCAGGGGATCTCGCGTGAGGGCGAGATCATCAACCTGGGCGTGAACGAGGGTTTCATCGAAAAATCCGGCGCCTGGTACAGCTACGAGGGTAATCGCATCGGTCAGGGCAAGGACAACGCCCGAACCTTTCTGGTTGAAAACCCGGAGATGGCAAAGGCCATCGAGGCGAAGATCCGCGATAAGCTCCTACCGAAGCCGTCCGATGCACCGGTACCGGTCGCCGAGGTCCCCCCCATTGCCGAGGCGTCGGCGGAGATCTGATCCGAGGTTTGCAGGCTGATCGATGGACGAACCCGATCCAGCAATAGAGATCGCCAAGAAGGCGCGGCAGTTGCTCGCCACTCGCGAGCACTCTCGCCTGGAGCTGACGCGCAAGCTTGCTGCCCGCGGTTTTGCGGCCGATGAGATTGCGGTTGCGCTAGATCGTCTGGTTGCCGAAGGCGCGCTCGACGAGGTTCGCTTTATCGAGCAGTACATTGCCGAGCGTGCCGCGAAAGGATTCGGACCCTTGCGGATTCGCGCCGCATTGCGCGAAAAGGGCCTTCCCGACGCGCTTGTCGACCCTCAGTTCGAGGCAATCGCCGGGGACTGGGCTGCCTACATGTCCGAGATCTACGATCGTCGGTTCGGCAGTGAGCCACCACCTGACCGCGCCGAGTACGCCCGGCGCGGGCGCTTCCTGGAGCAACGGGGTTTTCCCTCCGACATGATTCGCCGCTTCTTACGCCGGCCCGATTGATCGACCGGCGTCCGCAGTCCAACTGAGCATATCCATGACCACCAGCACCAGTCCCCGCACCAGCGCAGAGCTTCGAGCGAGTTTTCTCGACTATTTCGCGCAACGCGATCACGAACCCGTGCCGTCCAGCCCCCTGGTGCCGGGCAACGATCCGACCCTGCTCTTCACCAATGCCGGGATGGTGCAGTTCAAGGAGGTTTTTCTCGGGCGCCATCGACGCGCCTACAGCCGCGCGGTCAGCTCGCAGCGGTGCGTGCGCGCCGGCGGCAAGCACAACGATCTGGAGAACGTCGGCTATACCGCACGGCATCACACCTTCTTCGAGATGCTGGGCAACTTCAGTTTCGGGGACTATTTCAAGCGCGAGGCGATCGAGTATGCCTGGGACTATCTGACCCGCGTCCTGGCCCTGCCGCCCGAGCGACTCTGGATCACGGTCTACACCGAAGACGACGAGGCCGCCGACATCTGGCTGAAGGAGATCGGCGCCGACGCTGCGCGCTTCTCGCGCTGCGGGGCGAAAGACAACTTCTGGTCCATGGGCGAAACCGGACCCTGCGGTCCTTGCTCGGAGATCTTCTACGATCACGGCCCCGAGATCCCCGGCGGCCCGCCGGGCTCGCCGGACGAGGATGGTGATCGCTATGTGGAGATTTGGAACCTGGTCTTCATGCAGTACAACCGGGATGCGCAGGGTAATCTGACCCCGCTACCGCGTCCTTCGGTCGATACCGGAATGGGCTTGGAGCGCCTCGCCGCGGTTCTACAGGGCGTGCACAGTAATTACGACATCGACCTCTTCGTGCGCCTCATCGATGCCGCGGCCGGGCTGACCAATTGCGCCGATCGTGCGGACAAGTCGCTGCGCGTGATTGCGGACCACATCCGCTCGGCCGCCTTCCTGATCACCGACGGGGTCACGCCCGGCAACGAGGGTCGCGGCTACGTCCTGCGCCGCATCATGCGTCGCGCCATCCGTCATGGTTATCAGCTCGGCTGCACCACGCCGTTTTTCAACCGTCTCGTGCCTGCGCTGGTGTCGGAGATGGGCGATGCCTACCCGGAGCTGGTGGCCGCGCGCGAGCATGTCCAGCACATTATCCTGTTGGAAGAGGAGCGTTTTGCCGAGACCCTTGAGCACGGGATGAGTCTCCTGGAGGAGGCCATTACCGGTCTGAGCGATACGCAGATCCCGGGCGAGACTGTCTTCAAACTCTACGATACCTATGGGTTCCCGACCGACCTGACTGCCGACATCGCGCGCGAGCGCGGCCTGACGCTGGACATGGCCGGGTTCGAGCAGGCGATGGGCGGTCAGCGCGAGCGTGCCCGTGCCGCCAGTCGGTTCGGCGGCGCGGCCAACGTGGAGA
>JBGSKP010000367.1:0-2667 GCA_041741175.1 Thiocapsa sp.
GCTGCGGACCAGCATGCCGACCCGCAACCCATCGCGGGCGAGTGCGACCGCGACCGCTTGTCCCAGACCTGAGTTGGCCCCCGTGACAAGGGCCGTCTTGCGATTGAAGTCCGTCATGCGTTGCGTTCCCGGTCTGTCTGGTCGACCAGTCTGCCCCGGCCGGGCTGTCCTTACTCGGAGTAGCCGCCGCGTCCGGAACCCTGCGGTTTGCGTGCGAAATAGCCGACTCGCCCCATCGGGACCACGGTCACGCCGCCGTCGGTGACGGTGAACCGCTGCTGGTCTTTGGCGATGTCGAAGCCGATCTCGTCCCCGGCCTCGATGACGTTGTGCCGATCGACGATGACATTACGCAAACGGGCACCGCGACAGATCCGGACGTAGTCCATGATGATGCAGTTATCCAGGACAGCGTTCTGCTCGATCACCGCTTCGCGGCGAATGATCGAGTTGGTAATCCGTGCACCGTCGTGGACCATGGTCGCCGCGCCCAGCAGGGTATTGCGCAGCTCGCCGCCCAGTATTCTGGCGACCGGGCCCTGGTAACCACTCGAGAAGATCGGCCACTCGGGGTTGAACATATCAAAGACGGGCTCGGCTCCCAGCACGTCTTTATGGGCATCGAAGTACGCATCAATGGTGCCGACGTCGCGCCAGTAAACCTGCGTCTCGTAAGGCTGAACGCCTGGGATCACGTTTGTTGCGAAGTCGTAGGCGAACAGGCGGTGGGTGTTGAGCAGGCGTGGCAGGACGTGTTGCCCGAAGTCCGATTCACCGGCCGCCTCGCTTTCTTTGAGCGCCTGCATCAGAACCTGGGCGTCGAAGATGTAGTTCCCCATGGACGCGAAGGCCATTGTGGGATCGCCCGGCAATGGCGAGGGGTTCGCCGGTTTCTCCTCGAAGGCGTTGATCCGGCCCTCTTTATCGGCGGCGATCACGCCGAAGCTCGACGCCTCGGCAAGCGGGACCGGCAGTGCGGCGATCGTCACGTCGGCGTTGCGTGTCTTATGAAACTCGACCATTTGCCGAATATCCATCCGATAAATATGGTCGGCGCCGAAGACGGCGACCAGGTCCGGCCGATGCTCCTCGATCAGGGCGATGTTTTGATTGACCGCGTCCGCGGTGCCCTGGAACCAATGGGTCCCGGACATCATTTGGGGTGGAACGACGGTGACGAACTGGCTCTGCAGCAGCGGCGAAATGGTCCAGGCTTTGCGTACGTGCTCGATCAGCGATTGTGATTTGTACTGCACGAGCAGATAAATGGTCTGGATCTGCGAGTTGACCAGGTTGCTCAGCACGAAATCGACGATGCGGTAGCGGGCACCAAATGGTACCGAGGGTTTGGAGCGGGTCGTGGTGAGTGGCTGAAGCCGCGAGCCCTGGCCGCCGGCCATGACGAAAGCGATGATACGATCGGTCTGCATGTTTCCTCCCCGTGCCCCGCGTGTGGGGGCTTTAGTTGCGACAACTGGTCACGTCTTCAGTGTCTTGAGCCGCGCTCAGGCTGGTCGCTAAGGTCATGCAGCGGTGACCCGTTGGAGGACATCAGGAGCCTTGTGATCGTCGCGGTTCAACTGGCAAACATCCGGAATCGAAACCCTGCGTGCCCGGAGGTGCATTGACGCATGCGATGTCGAGCAGCCTCTACAGCAAAGCCTGTCATGCCGGCCGCGGTCTCGCGGTAATCATAAACCCCTGCACCGGAGCTTTCTCGATTATCGGTGTGCGGATCGGCGTGGCCAATGACCGCGACCCGCAGCAGCGCTATCGCCGGGTCAGAACGTCTACAATGTCTCACCCAGACGGCTTAAACCGCGTCCAGAGTGAAATGCGTAACGTTAATTTTGTGTCGGGCTCAAGGATTTTTCCGACCTTTGTAGGGACGCGGTTTAAAATTTAATATTTTTTAAGACTTTAAACCGCGCCAGCTCCCACAGTTGTCGGAGCTGGCGCGGCCAAGCCAATCCAACAAACGACGCATACCGCACCGGGCGCGGTTTAGGAGTACGCGAAAGATGAGTCAACCGAGAAAGAAGGTTCCAGGCAAGCCAGTCATCCTGATCATCCTGGATGGTTTTGGATTGAACCCGGCGAAGGCAAACAACGCAGTGGTCCTTGCCGACACGCCCAATCTCGACCGCTACTTCTCGAGCTATCCGCATGCTGCGCTTCTGGCCTCCGGGCTGGCGGTCGGCCTCCCCGACGGGCAAATGGGGAACTCAGAGGTCGGGCACATGTGCATCGGCTCCGGCTGTGTGGTGCTCCAGGATCTGGTTCTGATCGATCGTGCGATCGAGGACCGCAGCTTCTTCGACAATCGCGCCCTGGTGTCGGCGGCGCGCGCCGCGGCCGATCAGGGTCGCCCCATCCATCTGATGGGTCTGGTCTCCGACGGCGGGGTGCACAGTCATGTCCGCCATCTCGCGGCCCTCATCAAGCTGTGCAAGCGCCAGGGCGCCCGCCCGATGGTTCATATGTTTACCGACGGGCGGGATACCCCGCCGCGCTCCGCGCTCAACTATCTCAGCTGCCTGGACGAGGCGCTGGAGACCGCCGGAGGGCGGATTGCGACCGTCAGCGGGCGCTACTATGCGATGGACCGCGACAATCGCTGGGACCGCACCGAGCTGGCCTGGCGCGCCATGGTCGACGGCGAGGGCC
>JBGSKP010000368.1:0-5645 GCA_041741175.1 Thiocapsa sp.
GGCCGCCGCGCGCCGACTCTTTGCCATCGTCGACACCGAGCCCGCCGTGACCGAGCCGAGTACGCCGTCGCCGCAGCCGACCGGTTTCGGTATTCGTTTCAGCGGGGTCGGCTTCAGCTATCCCGGCGCCGCCTCGCCTGCCGTGACCGATATCCATCTGACTGTTCCCGAAGGTACGCGCGCCGCGGTCGTCGGCGCCACGGGATCCGGCAAAAGCACCCTGTTCAATCTGCTGCTGCGGTTCTGGGAGGCGGATCAGGGCGAGATCAGCATCGGCGGGCATTCCATCGCGAGCTTCCATGGCGATGACCTGCGCAGCCATATCGCGGTGGTCAGCCAGCAGACGTATCTGTTCGACACCACCATCCGCGAGAACCTCTTGATCGCTGCACCCGGTGCGACGCAGCAGGACATCGACTCGGCGTGCCGCGTCGCCCAGATCCATGATTTCATCAAGGAGTTGCCCGAGGGCTATGACACCTGGGTCGGTGAGACCGGCGTGCGTCTATCCGGTGGTCAGGCCCGTCGCATTGCCGTTGCCCGTGCACTGTTGCGCAATGCGCCGATCCTGCTGCTTGATGAACCGACCGAGGGTCTGGACGCGGAAACCGAGCGCAGTCTGATGCAGGCGCTCGACCGGCTCATGGCCGGTCGCACCGTGCTGCTGATCACTCACCGGCCGGCCGGTCTGGACTGGGTCGACCAGGTCCTGGTGCTGGACCGGGGGCGAGAGGTCGCACATGGCGATCCCGCGGTGATCGCGGAAGCGACTCAGGCGCCGCTGTTGCGCGACGATGCGGCGGCAGCCCTGTGAGTGGCCTATGAAAACCCAGCAGATTCAGATCAGGGACCTCGCCGAGCTGGAGCCGGCCCTGGCGACCCTTACCTCTCCCGCGGCGGCCAATCTGGCGTTGGTCTTCGGTTCGCCGGCCTGGCTCGAGCACCCCGAGCTGGCCCCACGGATTCAGGCATGTTGTTCGAACGCCATCCTGCTCGGTTGTAGCACGGCCGGCGAAATGACCCATCGCGGTCTTGCCGACGACACCCTGGTGCTTACGCTTGCGCAATTTGACAGGGTCGCACTGGCGCTCGCCACCACCGATCTGGCCGGCATGGCGGACAGTCGTGCTGCCGGTCAGCGTCTCGGCGCTCAGCTCGCATCCGCCCGGCCGTGCGCGCTGCTTGTTTTCGGGCAAGGTGTCGGGATCAACGGCAGCGCGTTGATCGATGGGCTGAACGACGCTTTAGGCCACGGCGTCACCATCACCGGCGGACTTGCCGGCGACGGTGCGCGTTTTGAGCGGACCCTGGTGATGACGCCCGCCGGGGCGTCCGCCACGGCCATCGTCGCACTGAGTCTGAGTGGCGAGGCGTTACGTTTTAACCACGGCACCTTCGGCGGTTGGGAGCCGTTCGGCACCCTGCGCAAGGTCACCCGGTCCGCCGGTAACGTGCTGTATCAGCTCGACGGCAAGCCGGCGCTCGATATCTACAAGGCGTACCTTGGCGACGAGTCCAAGGATCTACCTGCGTCGGGGCTGCTGTTCCCGTTCGAGATGCTCGATGCCGCGCGTAGCTCCACCGGAGTGATCCGGACCATTCTCGGGATCGACGAGGCCGAAGGGAGTCTGACGCTCGCGGGCGATCTGGACCCCGACGGTTATCTGCAGCTGATGCACGCCAACGCCGATCAGCTGATCAGCGGCGCGGAAACCGCCGCATCGACCGCCCACGACATGGCGCCTCACCCCGGAGGGGGCATCGCACTGCTGATCAGTTGTGTGGGCCGCAAGCTGGCGATGGGCTATCGTGTCGACGAGGAAATCGAGGCGGTTGCCGAAATCCTCGGACAAGACACGCAGCTTACGGGCTTCTATTCTTACGGTGAGATCAGTCCTTTTGTTCCCGGTGCCGCGTGTCGCCTGCATAACCAGACGATGACCGTGACCTGGATTTCAGAAGCCCCTTAAACCGCCATCCCGGATCGCGCTTCGTTCATGCATCCCATCCTCGTCAGACAGCTCAAACGCCTGTTCGGGGGGCCGGTCGACGCTATCCCAACGGCGCAGATCGAGCGTCTCAGCCGGTTTCTGGAGTCCGGCGAGGCCCCTGCAACCCTGCAGACGCTCGCCGGCGGGCTAGCCGATTTCATTGCCCGAGTCGACGGCGCTTACCTGCAATTCGACCGCGATCTGGAGCTGCGCTCGCGCGCCCTGAAAATCTCTTCCGCGGAGCTGCTGGCCATCAACGACGAGCTGCGCGGCGCCCTGGCAGTGCGCGAATCGGCGATCGGCGAGCTTCAGTTACTTGCCGCGGGGCTGCGGGACAAGCTGCCGGGCTCGACCGACAGCGTTGACGGCGGCGCCGACAGTCTCACTGGATTGATCGGTCTGATCCGCCGCTTGATCGAGCGCCAGGACGCCAATCAGGCCGAGCTTCTGGAATTGCACACCGATCTGGCCAATCAAAAATTCGCTCTGGATCAGCACGCGATTGTCAGCAGCACCGATTTGGACGGCAACATCACCTATGCCAATGACCGCTTCTGCGACATCAGCGGCTACAGCCGCGACGAGGTCATCGGATCCAATCACCGTCTGATCCGCTCGGACCAGCATCCCGCCCAGTATTTTGCGCAGATGTGGGCAACCATTCAGGCCGGGAAGGTCTGGCGCGGCGAAATCAAGAACCGCAATAAGAACGGCGGTCACTACTGGGTCAACTCCACGATCGTTCCGTTGACCGACGCGAGTGGCAATCTCTGTCAGTACATTTCGATCAGGACGGATATTACCGAGCGCAAACTGGCCGAGGAGGCTCTGGTTCTTGCCAAGGAGCAGGCCGAGACCGTCAACCGCGCACTGCAGGCGGCCATCGGTGAGCTCAATCGGCTTGCCATCACGGATCGGCTCACCGGCGCGTGGAACCGGCGGCACTTCGAGGAGGAGGCGGCCGCGGAGATAACGCGCGTCCAGCGCTACGGGGACCCCCTGTCGGTGGTGCTGTTCGACATCGATCATTTTAAGCTGATCAACGATCGCTATGGTCACCTCACCGGCGACCAGGTGCTGATCGAGGTGACCAAACGGGTCGGGCTTAACCTGCGCGCGGGCGATCTGCTGGCGCGCTGGGGCGGCGAGGAGTTCCTGGTGATGCTGCCGAGCTGCGGCGCGGCCGAGGCCATGAAGCTGGCTGAAAAACTGCGCGTTCTCATGGCGGCCGAGCCCTTCCGTGAAGTCGGTGTGGTGACCTCCAGCTTCGGGGTGGCTGAATGTCGACCCGATGAAACACTCGATGACTGGCTCAAGCGTGTCGACGATGCGCTCTATGCCGCCAAAGCGGCCGGACGCAACGCTGTGCGGTTGGCTGAATGAGGGCATCCTCGCTCGGCAGCACTCTGCCGCGCTGATCCCAATTCCGGCGCAAGCATCCGGGCAATGCCCTCCTGCCGATGCGGAATTTTGGGGTTACCCTGAATGCCACGAGTCATGAACCCGCCCGAGCCGAGTGCGCTGGCCCTGGACGATCCGGATAGTCGTCCCTGGAACGCGGGTTGGTATCATTGGTCCCCGGCGACCTGGGGCTGGTCGGGCGGCAGTGCCGCGGCATGGGGTTTGGCTGGATTGGCAACCGGTGTGGCCATCACCGAGCCGGTAAACAACGCGGCGGCCGAAAGCTCGCCTACGGGACGGGTGGCTGAGCGGGTCGGCTTTTGTCGGGGATGTGGCCCCGATTTGAATAGGGGCCATTGCAGCAGGGCGCCGCGTCGCGCGAAGCAAACGCGGCGCTCGATCGGCCTTTTCAGGCTCGTGCTGCACTCACGCGCTTGGAGAGGATCGCTCCCCGCATGCCGATCAAAACAAGTGTGCCCGCCAGGAAAGCGACGACAGCCAGACCGATGATCATCGGCATGACTTTGTTTTGGGCGTCGGTGATTCCGAATGTCTCACCGATGGTACCCAGGACGACAGTGTTTTCGGGTGCGGCGAGGACATAGGTGCAGAGCGCAAGAAAGGCGCCGAAAAAGATAAATTTCCAATCCATGTGCAGGCCGGCGAGTAATGTCCCGAGGCCAAGAAGATACAAGAGGACCAGCAGATATTTTTGGTCGTCGAGCGCCGTGCGCACGCCGTGGGTGTGGAGTAGCCACAAGAGGCCGATGATGATGCCCCAGTGCAGGATTTGCTTCAGTATGTAGACGATATAGGACTGGTCGCGGATGTAAGCTTGCCCGAAGCCGGACAGTAGTGAGATGAACGCGACGACCGGGACGAATGTCTCCCAGTAGGGTATCGTTCCGGTGACGTCGTCGCGTGTCAGTGCGATCAGGACGACCGCCGCGATATAGAGGATGACCGAGGGCAACAGCGCGATCATCAGCGAACCCTGATCGGTGCTCTTGGTTTTTTTGGGTGTTTCGGTCGAGGCAGCGCCTTTGGATTTGAACACGGCGAACCCTCCTTCTGGGTCGATGGGTGAGAGTCGGACGCGACTCCCTCCCGGGAGCCCCGTCGGTTTTTTCAAGCACTCGGATATTAACCCTTACTTTCGATGAGTGTTAAGGGAATTTCAGCAGGATTTTCCGTCGGCACGCGGCCGCGTCGGTCGGCATGTGAACGCCTTGATCGGCTGGATGGGACGAAACCGGCGCGATCTGCTTCGGATGCCTGGTTCCGAGTGGGCGACGCGCGCCTGAAACCAGGGCTTCTGCCTGACCTGCTCATCCTGCTTGGCCTGCTCATCCTGACTGTCGGGGGCTGTGCATCGGCTCCGAAGCCCCCGTCAAAGCCGCTCGATGCCTGCGCCATCTTTGCGGAGCAGCCGGGTTGGTATAAGGCCGCCAAGAAGACCGAGCGCAAATGGGGTACGCCGATTAACGTTCAGCTTGCCATTATCCAGGCTGAATCGAGCTTCCGGCACGACGCCCGGCCGCCCGGGCGCGTGTCGAGTGCCTACGGTTATTCGCAGGCGATCGACGGCACCTGGGAGTGGTATCGCGAGCAGACGGGAAACCGCCGCGCCAAGCGCACCGATTTTGATCATGCCGTGGACTTCGTCGGCTGGTATACCGACGTCAGCCAGCGCACCCTCGGAATCCCCAAGGCCGACGGCTACCGCCAGTATCTGGCCTATCACGAGGGACATCGTGGCTTCGAGCGCGGCACCTATCGCAAGAAGGATTGGCTTGTACAGGTCGCTCGCCGGGTGGACCGGCAGGCGAAGACCTATGGAGCACAGCTTCGGAGTTGTCGCCGGTGATGATGAATGCTTCCCCTGATTGGCGTTCAGGTCCGCCTTGGCTTGCAGGCTGTGTCGCCGGCCTCCTGGCCTTGGCCCTGTTGGTGGGCTGGCCGGCGTCGAGTGGCGCGGCCGACATCGGCGAGCGGCGCATCGCGCTGACGCCGGGTATCGACTACTTCGGCGGCGACTACGAGACGCTGAAGGGTGTGGATCTGGATGCCTGCCGGAGCGCCTGTCTCGACGACAGCCGTTGCCTCGCCTTCACCTTCAACGGCACCGCAGGCTGGTGCTTCCTGAAGACGTCTTCCGCGGACGCCAGGCCCTTTCCGGATGCCGTCTCCGGTCGTGTGCTGATCGGCGCGGAGCCTTTACCTCCGGTCGATCTGGCCGCCACACGCAGCGCC
>JBGSKP010000369.1:0-3456 GCA_041741175.1 Thiocapsa sp.
CCTCGATCTGCGCCTTTTTGCGCTTGAAGGCGGCCATCTTCAGCGGCTCCGCGCGCTCGTTGGAGCTCACCCCGCCGCCGGCACCGCAGCACCATTGGAACTTGCCGTGCTCCTTGAGCTCGACGAAGTTCTCGGCGACCAGGTTCATGAGGTTGCGCTGCTCTTGGATGACGCCGCTCTTGCGGGCCAGGTTGCAGGGATCGTGCATCGACAGGCGATCGGTCTCCATCCCCTCGGTCTTGATCCGCCCGGCGGCGCGCAGCTCGTCGAGGACCTCGATGATATGGAAGACCTTGAAGGGGTAGGGCCGGCCGATCAGGTTCGGGCCTTCCCAGCGAATGGCCGTGAAGGCATGACCGCACTCCGGGCTGATGACCTTGGGCACCTTGAGCTTCTCGGCGGCGGCCACGACACGCTCGACCAGTTCGGCGGCGATGTCCTTGTTGCCGATCTGGATGCCTGCGTTGGTCGCCTCGAAGCATTGGGTCGAGAGTGTCCAGGTCACCCCGGCATGGTCGAAGATCTTGGTGATGGCTTCGAGATACTCGGGGAAGTTGATGATCTCCATCGAGGAGAGCATCACTAGATACTCGGCGCCTTCCTTGTCGACCGGGACCTCGAGTCCGCTGCTGGTCTGGACATGGTTGATCTGCACCGCCAGCGTCTTCCATTGCAGGCCCATGGGGCTGCCGGTCTGGATGGCGCGCACCGAGGCGGCGATCAGCCCTTCGGGCGCATGCCCGGCCTGGACCATGCCCTCGCGTGATTTACGGATCATGAGCGCCAGATCGTTGCCGACCGGACAGACCATGGAGCAGCGACCGCACATGGAGCAGGAGTCGTAGAGCAGCTCCTCCCACTCGGCCAGCATCTCGTCCGTGACCTTGTGGTTGAGGCCGAACAGCCCCTTGATCTTGCCCCAGAGTGTGAAGTCGTTCTCCCAGACGCGACGCAGCGGCTCCAGCTTGAGGATCGGCGTGTACTTGGGATCACCGGTCTCCAGGTAGAACGGACAGGCTTGGGCGCAGATGCCGCAATGCACGCAGCTCGAGAAGAAGGCCGCGACCGGACCGTCGACCTCGGCGCGAAAGGCCGCAATGCCTCGTTCAAGTGTCAGCTCGCTCATGACTGCACCCCCTTACGGCCGAATGCGGCCCCGTTGTACCAGCGTGCGATGAAGGTGGTGAAGATATGCGTCAGCTTGGTGAAGGGCAGCAGGATCAACATGATCTCGGCCGACAGGATGTGCATGCCCAGGACCAGCGGATAGGGGTTGACCAGGCGGTAATAGGCCAACCAGCCCGTGAGCACCACCGCGAAGACCACGGCCCAGACCACATAATCCTCGACCGTGCTGATGCGCCTCTTCACCGGATGCGTCATTCGATGCACCAGGGTGGCGATCAGCGCGACCAGGGTGACGGAGGTGACCAGACTGATGACCGGGTTGGGCAAGGCCGGCCAGGACAGACCGGTCAGGCTCTCGATCAGCGCGATGTGCGGCAGGAAGAGCAGCAGCGCCATCAGAAAACCGATATGCCAGATCCAGCCGACCACGACGTTGAAGGGCGCGCGCTGAAAGGTCCCCGGATCCGCGACGGTGCGGGTGAACATGGTCCGTAGACCCGGACCCCACTCGCCGGCGCGTGCCTCGGCGAAGTTCTTGGCGCGCCCGAGCATGAAGATCTCGGCGATGCGCACCAGCAGACCGATCGCGAAGATGGCGATCGCGATGTTGAACATCGGACCCTTGGTCCACAGCAGAAACTCCATCGAGCCGCTCATAGCTTCGCCTCCAGTTCCTCGACCGTCACCGGTTGGCGATGGGCGACGGCTGTCTTGGTCTGTTTCTTGGCCAGCGCCGCCACCGCGCCGCCAAGGACGGCACCGGCTGCCCCGGCGGCCAGCACGTTCATCCCGGAGGCCGAGGTCGGCACCGAGACGGCGTTGTAGAAGCCGCCGGCATCCCAGAACTTCGGCTCGGAGCAGCCCAGACAGGGATGCCCAGCCTCGACCGGCCAACTGGTGCCGTCGTTCCAGCGCATGGTCGCGCAGGCGTTGTAGGTGGTCGGTCCTTTGCAGCCAAGCTCATACAAACACCAGCCGAGTCGCGCACCTTCGTCGTCGAAGGTCTTGGCGAAGAGCCCCTTATCGTAGAAGGGCCGGCGATAGCAGCGGTCGTGGATGGACTGTCCGTAGAAGGCCATCGGACGGTTGTAGGCGTCGAGCTCGGGCAGACGCCCGAAGGTCAGGTAGTGCGCGATGACGCCCGTGATCACCATCGGGATCGGCGGACAGCCCGAGACATTGATGACCGGCTTGTTCTTCACCAGATCCATCACCGACATGGCGCCCGTCGGATTGGGGCTTGCGCCCGGCAGACCGCCGAAGGTCGCACAGGAGCCGACCGCGATGACGGCGGCGGCGTTCTCGACCGTCTCCATCAACATGGCGTAGTTGCTGTGACCGGCGACGGTCGAGTAACCCGGATTGGAGTCCGGACCCGGGATGGAGCCGTCGACGATCACCAGATATTCGCCCGGATTCGCCGCCATCGCCTGCTCGCGCGCATGCTCGGCGGCATCGCCGGCCGCGGCCTGCAGGGTGTGGTGATAATCCAGCGAGATGACGTCGAGGATCAGATCTTCGAGCGTCGGGGCATGGCTGCGGGTCAGCGATTCGGTACAGCCGGTGCATTCCTGGAACGACAGCCAGATGACCGACGGGCGCTTGGCCTTCTCCAGCGCCGCGGCGATCGCCGGCGCCATGCTCGGCGGCAGCGCCATCATCGAGGCGGTCGCGGCACAGAACTTCAGGAAGCCGCGGCGCGAGACGCCACGGTCGCGAAGGCTCTCGCCGAGTGTTTTCTCAGTGGGGTTACGGGCAGCCATAGTCCCTCCTTCAGATGTCAGGACGCGAGAGGCGGGTCGCTCTGGTCCGGGTTTAAGCGGGCGTCGAGCGCGTCGATCGCGTCGGCGAGATCCTGCGGCTGCGGACACAGGATCTCGGGAACGGCCGCGATCTCGAGATGCAGGGCGAGGCGATGTGCCTCGGTATTCATATAGTCCACCAGCCAGACCCCGGGGATTGCGGTCTCCTGGATGTTTGTCGGACCCAGCGCCTCGACAGTGGCCTGGACCTCGCCCGTGCCCAGCACGGAAAGCAACTGCTCCAGGTCGCCCGGGCCGAAGGGCATCGCCTTGAGGTCGATCTTGGTGGTCTCCCCGGTGGCGATCAGACGCGCCAGAGCGTGGCGGACTTCATGCAGGATGGGCTCGGCGTTGCCGTGCCATCGAGGGTTTGCATCGGCCGGGCGGGCGTGCCGGTCGGCCGAGCCTGATTCGATCACGACGGGGATCTGGTCCAGAGAAGACATACAACGACCTCGGCCTATGCTTTCGAGATTCTAGGCCGTTCGCCGCGATCCTGATTTGATGCAGCGCAGCTGATTAGAAA
>JBGSKP010000370.1:0-2235 GCA_041741175.1 Thiocapsa sp.
GGTCATGTAATTGGCGGCGCCGATCGCTTGCACATCCGCATCGACCTCGTCGAGAAAGGGGATGGACGCCACCTTGTAAGGCACGGTGATGCACGCCCCTGCGAATCCCAACGCACGGACCCCGGCAATGGCCGCCGGCAACAGGCCTTCCGTGGGGAGGTCGCATTTCCAGAACTGCCAATGAAGGCCGTGGTGGGCGTAGACGGCGTCAAACATGCGGTCGATGGGGTTCTCGGCGACCGGATGGCCAAGCATGGTGGTCAGTTGCTTCTGCGGGGGCAGAGAGAGGATGGACACGGGCGATCTCCGGGAGCGGATCAGGGTCGAGTTGTGTCTGGGTCGGGTGGATTGACCGCCGGTCAGGTGCATGCAGCTCAACCGGTGACGTGCGCAGGACGGGCATTGATCTGCCGGGCCGGGGATGCTGCAGCTTGGGGTATCGCTCCGGGGGTCGGCAGCACCACTGCATCCACACGCCAGGGTATTGGCTTGCCCTCCAGTGTAGGCAAGAGCGGGGTAATCCGTCCCTTCGTGGAAGACTCAAGTCGACCCGGTGGATGGTGCGCGGCGGACGTCATCGCAAATCGCCCACCTCGCGCGCGCCTCGTCTTCACACCCCACCGTCGTTCACCAGTGCGCCAAGCTCCAGTTCCACGCCGTCGAGCATCGATGGGCTGATCCGATACGGCGGGCCGAGCTGGTAGGAACTTCGGTAGGCACCGTTCTCGGGGGCGCGGTGGACCCAGATGGCAGGCGCCGGGATGTCGATCAGCCAGACCTCGGGAATGCCGTAGCGGGCGTACAGCGGCAGTTTTCGCTTGCGGTCGAAGCGGACGCTGCTGTCGGCGACCTCGATGACCAGAAGCACGTCTTCGGCCTGCGGATGTTCCGAGCTGTAGAAGTCGTCTCGCGGCTTGAGGATCGCGATGTCGGGCTGAGGTGCGCTGAGGTCGCCGAGCAGGATGGGCTTTTGGATGGAGACGACGGCCCGCCGGCCAATGGCTTCGATGAGCAGCAGGGTCAGCCGCGTGGTGCGACTGGCGTGAGGCGGTGCGATCGGCGGCATGTCGATCATCTCTCCTTCGATCAGCTCGATCCTGGCCTCCGGGTCCAGCACGCCGGCCTCGCCCATGCGTAAGAACTCCTGCGTGGTGACGCGATGTGGATGCGGGGGTGGCAAGGCGTTGGCGTGCATGACGGTTTCGCTCTGGGCTCGTTGACCGGCGATCGGCTCGAGGTTAGCCGGTCGGCGGGAGGGAGACAAGGGCAGCCCGCGCAGGTTGGTGTGAGCAAGAGCGAACCCGGACCTCGTCACCGCGTTTCCGGATTCAAGCCAGCAGATCCCTCAGCAACTCCCCCAGCGCTGCCACGTCGACCGGCTTGCGGATCAGGGCGCGGACACCGGCGGCCTCGACCTCCCCAGCATCCAGGGCATCTGCGTTGCCGGTGTAGAGGATGATCGGCAGATCGGGGTGGGTCGGACGGACCCGTCGGATCAGCTCCAGCCCCGTCATCCGCGGCATGGCCTGGTCGGTGATGAGTAGATCGAAGGGTTCCGACGCGGCGGACAGGGCGGCGAGGGCTTCCTCGCCGTTCATCACCAAGACGACATCGAGGCCGCGATCCTCCAAGAGGTCGAGCATCAGGCCGCCGGCCAGGTCGTCGTCGTCGACGAGGAGGACGCGGCCCTGCAGCCGTCCCGGTGCGGGTGTCGGGTCCGGGTTTGTCGATCGCGCATCCGGGACCCGCGTGTCGTCCGTCGAGATCGGCGGAAAGAGCACCCGGAAGAGGGTCCCCTCGCCCGGTGTACTCTCCACGCACAGATGTCCGCCGTATTCATGCACCACGCCGTGCACAACGGCGAGCCCCATGCCGCTGCCCTGACCGCTCGCCTTGGTCGTGAAGAAGGGCTCGAAGAGCCGACCCAGGTACATGGGGTCGATCCCGCACCCGGTGTCTTTCACCCTCAGGACCAGATAGTCACCCCGGACCTTTTGCCGGCAGGAGGCGCAGACCGTGCCGCCGAGATGTTCGCGAGCGAGACCGATCTCCAGACGGCCGCTGCCGGACATGGCGTCGCGCGCATTGATGCAGAGATTGACGAGGATCTGCTCGACCTGGACCGGGTCCAGATTGACCTGCGGCAGACCGGGCGGCAGATGGGTCTCGATCTCGACCTCGGCGGCTAGGGTCGCTCCCAGGAGACGCAGCGTCTCGCGCACCAAGGGCGCGAGG
>JBGSKP010000371.1:0-2262 GCA_041741175.1 Thiocapsa sp.
GTGGCGGTCATCAGGATCAAGGCATCCACTCGCTTGGGTGCACGCACCGCGGCAGCGAGCGCGACCAGTCCGCCGAGCGACCAACCCAGCCAGATCGCGCGCGCCGGAGCCCGGTCCAGGCAGGCATCCGCCCAGTCCCAAAGGTCACCTTCCCGGCCCGGAAAGGGCTGGGTCCCATGACCGGGCAGCTCGATCGGACAGGGCGTAACAGCCGTTTGAAGATCTCCGGACAGGCCATGCCATACGGCGGCATTCATGCCCCAGCCGTGAATGAGAACCAGATTGCGGCGCGTCGTGTCGGGCGGGGTCGGTTCAGTCATTCAAAGTGTGGTCGCAGGCGGGATGGTCGAAGACTCGTCGTTGCCGGAGTCGGGCAGGTCGCCGAGTGCGTCGAGGAGACGATCAATCATCTCCTCGGTGTGTGAGGCCGACAGACAGACCCGCAGGCGAGCCTGGCCCTCGGGAACGGTCGGCGGGCGGATCGCGGTGACCAAGAGCCCCCGAGCGGCGAGCCGGTCGGCCCAGATCAGCGCCTGCCGACTACTGCCGGCAACCAGCGGCTGAATCGGCGTCCGCGATTCGGACAACGGCAGCCCGAGCTGGTTCGCACCCCGGCGAAAGCGCGCGATGAGGTCTCGCAGACGCTCACGCCGCCACTCCTCGCGGCGCACCAGGGCAAGGCTCGCACGCGTCGCTTCGGCTAGGGCCGGCGGCGTCGCGGTGGTGTAGATGTAACTGCGTGCGCGCTGAATCAGGGTCTCGATCAGAGTCTCGGATCCGGCCACGAAGGCGCCGAAGGTGCCGAACGCCTTGCCGAGCGTCCCCATCAGAATCTGTACCTGAGTACTGTCGAGTCCGAAGTGATCCAATGTGCCGCGTCCCTCGCGTCCGAGCACGCCGAGCCCGTGAGCATCATCGACCAGCAGCCAGGCGCCGGTGCGGCGCGCGATCAGGGCCAGCGCGGGGAGTGGCGCCAGATCCCCATCCATGCTGAAGACGCCGTCGGTTGCAATCAGTCTGGCCTCCCGGTTGCCGAGTAGTCGATCGAGCTCGGGGGCATCCGCATGCCGGTAGCGCCTTAAGGTGGCGCGCGCGAGGAGCGCACCGTCGAGCAGCGAGGCATGGTTGAGCCGATCCTGCCAGACGGTCTCGCCACGGCGGCTCAGTCCCGAGAGGATACCGAGATTGGCCATGTAGCCGGTGGAGAAGAGCAGTGCCCGCGGCCGGCCGGTGAAGTCGGCCAGCTCCTCTTCAAGCGCATGGTGAGCCGCACTGTGTCCATTAACCAGATGGGCAGCCCCGCTGCCGACGCCCCAGCGAGCTGCGCCGCGCTGCAGCGCCTCGATGAGGGCCGGATGATTGGCCAACCCAAGGTAGTCGTTGCTGCAAAAGCTCAGCATCGGCCGGCCCTCGACGATGGACTCGGGCTGCTGGGGGGCGCCCTGGGTGCGCCGCCGCCGATACAGATCGGCGGTCCTGAGACGCTCCAGCTCGGCGGCCAGGTCCGCTGTCGGGTCCGGGTATGGGGTGGGGTGCAGGGCCATCGACGAGACGTTATGGAAGGCGAGCGGTCGGTCTGGGAGCGACAGATGCGCTCACGTATCCGGCTGCTGTGCCGTCACGGCGGTGCCGGTGATGCCGCGACCCTGCGGACCGAGCAGCCGCACGTAGTCGCCGACGATCGTCTCGGGCAACGGATTGCCCTCCGGGTTTTCGCCGGGATACAGACGCACCCGCAGGCCGGTGCGCAAGATGCCGGGGTCGATGCTGTTGACGCGTATCCTGCCGCCTTCGCGGGTCTCGGCAGCCAGCACCTGCATGAGTCCTTCGATGCCGAATTTGGCCGCGGCGAAAGCGCCCCAGTAGGCGAGACCCTGCCGGCCGACGCGGTCGGATGTAAACACTACGGAGGCATCCTCGGACGCGCGCAGAAGCGGCATGCAGACCTGTGTCAGCAGAAAGGGCGCGGTCAGATTGATGCGGATCACACGATCCCATTCACTGGCGTCATAGTCGTCGATGCGGCTCAGAAACGGGGCAAAGGCGGCGCAGTGAGCCAGACCGTCGAGCCGCCCGAAGGCCTCGCCCAGGATATCGGCGGCGGCCAGACATGCCTCTTCGGTGGCGCTCTCCAGATCGAGCGGCAGGATGGCCGGCTCCGGACCGCCGTCGGCCTGGATCTTATCGTAGAGACCTTCCAGATCGGCCTCTTGGGCCTCGGAGATGACGACGGTTGCGCCTGCGGCCGCGCACGCGCGGGCA
>JBGSKP010000372.1:0-6058 GCA_041741175.1 Thiocapsa sp.
GCTCGACCTGCTCGATCAGTGCCTCGCGCGTCTGCGCATCGACCGACAGAGCCGGGTCATGCAGCTGTTGTCGCAACAGACCGAGCGGACCCTTGATCGCGTGCGACAGGTTGCCGGCCGCGGTCCGCGAGCGCTCCAGGCGCTGAGCAAAGAGCAGCAGCAGCCGGTTGAGCTTGCGCACCAAGGGGAGGATCTCGTTCGGCACCTGCTCGGTCAGGGCAACGGTTTGACCGGATTCCAGACGCCCGATGTCGCGGTAGACGGGGATCAGGGTCGCAAAGGCCCGTCGCACGACGAGTCGCTGGACCAGCAGCATCAGGATCAGACCGCCGAGCGCCAGCGCGGCGAACAGCCGTTCGTAGTGCACCAGGGCATGATCGAGCGGCGTGACATCCTCGGCGACCGCCAGCGAAAAGTCGCCGGCGTCCAACCGATAGCCGCCGCCCAACACCAGCAGTCGCTGCTGCTGAGGGCCGACGGCGCGCCAGTGTTCCGTCAGGCCCGGCGCAAGCGGTCGTCCGGCAAGATCCTGATCCCAGAGCGAGCGCGATCGGATGCGTTGTCCGTCGTGTGTCTCGATCACGAAATAGTGGCCGGAATAGGGTTGGTGATAGACCGGCGTCAATCGCTGTTGACCGAGCTGTAGTCGCCCGTCGGCATTCCGGGACAAGGCGCCGACTAGGCCCTCGGCATCGTGCGCCAGTCGTGAGAGTACGAAGGCGTCGGCGGTGCGATGCAGGGCCGCGTGGCCGAACCCCCAGAACGCCCCGATGAGCACGACCAGGCTGGCGGCTAAACCAAGTTGAAGACGCGTCTCCAGCGATCTCATCGGCGCGGGAACAGATAGCCTTGGCCGCGTAGGGTCTGGATACGGTCCTTGCCGATCTTCTCGCGCAGACGCCGCACATAGACCTCGATCAGATTGCTGCCGCGATCCGCATCCAGATCGTAGACGTGATCCATGATCTGGGGTTTGGAGAGGATCCGGTCGGGATTGAGCATCAGATAGCGGAGCAGTCGAAATTCGGTGCCGGTCAGATCTTGGGTGCTGCCGTCGGCGAGGACCACGCGTTGCAGATCCTCGTCCAGACACAGCCCGCCGACCTCCAGACCGCTGCGCAGATTGCCCGCCGCGCGTCGGGTCAAGGCGTTGATGCGGGCGATCAGCTCTTCAGTGTGGAAGGGCTTGCCGAGATAGTCGTCTGCCCCGGCCTTGAGTCCGTCGACGCGCTCATGCCAGGCATCGCGTGCGGTGAGCACCAGGACAGGTGTTGTCACACCGCGCACGCGCCAATTGCGCAGCACCGTCAATCCGGGCCGCGCGGGGAGCCCGAGATCCAGGACGATGGCGTCGTAGGGCTCGCCGGCGCCGAGCGCCTCGCCCGTGACGCCGTCGGCGGCGTGATCCAGAACGAAGCCGGAGGACTTGAGCGCCTTTTGCAGCTCGGCCGCGAGGCCGACGTCATCCTCGACCAGCAGCAGCCGCATTAAATCGCGTCCCGAGCGACAAACGGCGTCGGCCTAGCTCTCCGACTCCGGAGCGACAGGAGAAGCTTGGAGTCGACGCGATTTAAGATAAAAGAATTCAATATCCTGAACCGCGTCTGCTGCGGCGTCTGTTGGTGACCGAAAGATTGCAAAAGGATACAGGAGGGCATGTCGTGCCGGACGCGGTTCAGCACAGATTACTTCTCCTCCCGCTCGATCACCTCTCCAGTCGCGGCGTCCAGATAGAGCTTGTGGACCGTCCCGTCGGCGGCCAGGATTTTGATCTCGTAGAGATAGGCGCCGTCCTCGCGCTCGAGTTCGGCCTCGACGAGCTGGCCGGGTTGCACCGTCTGGGCGCTGGCCATCACCTCGCCCATCGCCAGGATCTGCCCTGTCTCTCGCAGTTGCTTGATCTCGTCGTGGTCGAGCCGATCACCGGCGAAGGCGCCCCCCGCGACCAATAGGACTAAGACGCCGGTGATTGTCATCAGGTGGGGTGCGCTCATGCGTCTGCTCCGATTGGTCTGAGTGAACGGTGGGGCAGTCTCAGGGCGTCCGGATCCTGCTTGGCGGCTGCGGCCGTGATGGCGCAAAGCCTTTGCGTCAACCGGCTTGGTCAGGTTCGATGCGCGTTCTGCCCCCCACAATCTGAAGTCTGATCGACCAACCTGAACTGGCGCTGAATACATCAAATCGGCCATTTAACGGGCATCAAAAGGGCCTTAACGAGGCGGCATCCCTTGCTGCCGATGCTGGGCCTGGGCCGCGCTGAACTCCTGCGGATCGACCAGACCATCCGCATTGGTGTCGATCGTCGCGAAGGCCGGGGCGTTCGGGAGGTTGCGCATGGGGTAGCCCTGCCGAGCGCGCTCCTGAATCCGCTGGCTCCTGGCCTGCGTGAATTCCTGTTCGGTGAGGGTGCCGTCCCCGTCGAGATCAAAATCGGTGAAGGCCGGCATGGTGCGACCCATACCGGGTCCCATGCCAGGACCCATCCCCATGCCAGGACCGGGGCCCATGCCAGGTCCCATTCCGGGCCCGCGCCTGCGCGCCTCCTGTCCCTGCGCAAGCTCATCCGGCGTGAGCTGGCCGTCACTGTTCAGATCGAAGTCCGCGAAGGCGGGTGGGTTGGCCGCCCCGCGCATCGGCATGCCTGCCGCTGCAGCGGCCGCCATGCGCTGCGCGTGGGCCGTCTCGAACTCCTGCTGACTGATGAGCCCATTGCCGTCCTGATCGAAGGCTGAGAAGGGCTGCGGTCCACGCGGCGGCGGATTGGCGTCCTGGGCGTGCAGAAGCGTCGAGCCGATTGCCAGGGTTACGGCCAGGGTCAAGCTCAGTGTCGGCGTGAAATGATTCATTGTGCTCCTCGGTGACTCGGTTGTCGGGAGGTGGGATCCTGGATAGTCGGTGGAACCCGCTCCACGGGCTCTCGCGATCCAGGCGTTGGATCGATCGGCGTCCACTCGGGCAGGGTGGCGCGCCTCATCAAAAATCAAGCGACGCCCGCGCCCACACCTGTCGACCCGGCTCGTTGACCTGCACCGGGCCGGGGTTGAGGGGATCGACATTGGCGCGGTTCACGGCATAGGCATAGGCACGATCGAAGAGATTGTCGACGCCGAGGCTAAGTGTCGCGGCATCTGAGATCTTCGACCGTCCATAGAGGTCGAGGATCCACCAGCCGGCCGTCGGACCGACGTCCAGACCGCTTCCGGTGAGCGGGTCGTCATCGACACGATCCTGGGTGTCGTTCCAGTTCAGTCTGGTGCCGACGGACCAGCGCTCGGCCAGATAGTCCAGACTGACGGTGCCGCCGAGCGGCGGGGTCTGGGCGATGGGTGTGGAATCGGTGCGATCCTGCGCATAGACATAGGCCAGCGATGCCCCGGCGCGCCAGTGACGGGCGAAGTCAATCGACCCGGTCCACTCCCCGCCGGTGAGATCGGCATCGATGTTTCGATAGATGAATGTCCCGTCGGCCAGCAGGATCCCCGGCTGGCCGTGCGCGCGATCCTGCAGGATGTAATCGTCGACCCGATCGTAAAACAGATCGATCTGGGTGCTCCACTGCCTGGCGACCTTGGCGAATGTCACGCTGATCTGATGATGGATTTCGGGATCCAGCCCCGGATTGCCGACCCAGCGTTGATTGTTGGCGACTGTCGACGGCATGGCATTGGCGGCGATATAGCGCTCGGTCGCGTCGGCCGAGCGTAGGGTGCGGCTCACCCCGACCGACCAGGAGAGACCGTCGCTCAGGTTGTGCGCATAGGTCAGGAAGCCGCCCAGATTGTCCTCGGTGTTGTCCTCGGCGCCGACACCATAGTAGGCACGATACAACTGATCGGCGGAGCGCACCCAGGCCGGCCCGATGGGCGCCAGCGCGGCACGTGACTGCGAGACGCTGGCCTCGATCCGGTCGTAGCGCAGCCCTGCGGTCAGCTGGGCCTGCTCGCTCAACGCGCGCTCGACCTCGACGAAGAGGCCGAGGTCGGCATTCACAACGTCCGGCCAGAGGTATGAATTGGGGACATTGACCCCGGCCGACTGATAGTTCCAATAGCGCGTGGCCGAACGATCGACCTGGAGATAATCGGTGCCCAGCGTCCAGTTCATGCCGGCGGCATCCAGATCGGCACTCAGGCGTCCGCCCGCAGTGTCGGCGGTGCTGGGGGCGCGCATCTTAAACATCCCGGTGAGTGGCCGAAGGCTGTAATTGTCCATCAGGTGATCGACCGAGACGCTGTAGAACTCTGCCGACACGGCGGCGAATGGCCCCGTCGGGGTGTCCTGACCCATCCGCAGACGCCATTGATTACTGTCGCTGTAGATCCCGTCCATTCCAGCGCCGGCGTAGAGGACATTCCAGTCGTGGGTATGGTCGTAGCCAAGCACGGCGCGGGCGGCGTCGTTCGGGGTGAGTCCGAGCGACAGGCCCGCGCCTTCGGTGTTGTAGGCGCTGCGCACTGGGTCGCCGTTGCCGTCGGTGTAACTGTCAGCGGTCTGATACTGACCGGTCGCCCGGGCAAAGCCCGCAGGCGTGCCGACGGTGAGATCCGCGCCGAGATTGCCGGTATGCGAGTTGTTCGTGATCCCGCCGGTGAGGCGCCCACGAACGATCTCGCCGGGCTCAAAACGGGCTGTGTCGCGCTCGAACAGGACGGTGCCGCCGCTTCCGCCGCCGCCGTAGCGGACCGTTTGCGATCCCTTGATCACCGTGACCGAGTCGTAGTTGTCCAGATCCACGTAGACCGTCGGCGGATCCATGCGGTTGGGGCAGCCGCCGAAGGCTTGGGCCCCGTCGATCAGGATGTTGAGCTGATTGGCGCTTTGGCCGCGGATAATGGGGTCGATGCCGAGGCCGCCCATCCGGGAGCCGCTCACACCGGGGACGGAGCGCAGAAGATCGCCGCCGTCCGCCGGAATGCCCGGTGTGACCTCCATGATCGGCGACACGAAGGTGGCCGGCGGCAGATCGTCGGGGCGATCCGCCGTCACCTGCAGCTCGGGGAGTACCACGCCGCCGTCACCGGTGGCCTGCGCCGTCGCAGCGCGGAACGGAAAGCCGTACAGGGCACCGCCCAGGATGCCGAGTGATACTGTTGCTGCCCAAGACCGCAATTTTATTGTGCTCATGACTGCGCCCCGCGATTTTCATTGGATTGAGTGTCCAATGGAGGAGCCTATCCGAGATTTTCGCCCGGTTCCCGGGATTTGGGGTTTGCCTGATCGGGGGCAAACGAGATGCCGTGAAATGCCGAATGGTCTGCGTATTATCCCGCAGGGGGCCTGAATGCCCCATCGTGCGGCGTGACGCGCGGCGATGGCGATACCCGCTGGTCATACCGGCAAGCTCTCGTCACCGAGGCTAACCGGATCCTGATGGATGGTGATGTCCGAGTCCGGATGCATATCGCGAATGCGCGCCTCGACATTGAGGGCAACCTGATGGGCGGCGAGCAGCGGCAGGGCGTCGTCGAGCGCAAGATGCATTTGGATGATAAGGGATTGCCCGGATCGGCGTGTCCGCAACGCATGCACGCCCAGCACGCCGGGAATTGAGGCCGCAAGGTCCAGGATCTGGCGGCGTGCCTCTTCCGGAAGCTCGTGGTCCATGAGAAGTTGGACCGCATCGAAGCCGATCCGCAAGGCGCTGTAGAGGATGTAGGCCCCGATGGCCAGGCCGAATAGCGGATCGAATCCGGACCAGCCGGCGGCGGCGAGCAGCAAGGCCACCACGGTCGCGGCATTGGTGGCCAGGTCCGTCGCGTAATGCAGGGCGTCGGCGCGGATCGCCGCCGACCCGGTTCGGCGGATGACGTGACGTTGGAACGCCAGCAGTGCCAGCGTGACCAGGATCGCGAAACCGATCACGAGCAGGCCGACGCCGGCTTCCGCGACGGGTTGCGGATGCAGCAGACGGTCGACCGCCTGCACACCGAGGAACACGGCCGAGGCGGCAATTAAGGTTGCCTGTCCGAGCGCGGCAAGGGCTTCGGCCTTTCCGTGACCGAAGCGGTGCTCGGCATCCGGCGGCATCAGGGACCAATGCACCGCCAGCAGATTGACC
>JBGSKP010000373.1:0-17436 GCA_041741175.1 Thiocapsa sp.
CGGATCCAGGAGCCCGTGTCGCTTGTGCGCGCGCCCATCGAGGCACTCTATCCCATGCCGGCGCTGATCACCGCGGTGTCCGCGCTGCCCTGTCTGCGTGGTCTCGTCGGCCTCTGCGCAACCGACGCCGACGACATGGCCATTCTGCTTGATCCGCGACGCATCCCTCAGACTGAGCAGGATCCTCGACAGGGGGCCGGGCAGGAGATGGGCCGACCACGGCCCGCCTCGCCGCGCGATGCGTCCCCCGAGAGGGCTGCAGAGAACCCGAGAAACGGGAACACAGACCATGACCAGTGATCGCCACAGTACAGATCCGAACCCAGGTGATGCTTTCGATGCGCCCCGCGACGCACAGGGACCAACGATCGCCGAACCGGATACCATGCAGAACGGGACGCAGAGCGAGCAGGACGCCTTCGACCGGCTCAGAGTTCGGGCCACGCGGGCGCTCGACAGCGGCCGGTTCGACCTTACCGACGAGCTCATGGCGGGCGTCGTTGGCCATGAGCTTGAATTGGCCAAGCTGGTCGAGAATCTGCGCATCTATCAGACCGAGCTACAGATCCAGAACGAAGAGCTTCAGAGCAGCCAGCGGCAAAGCCAGGATGCCCTCGCGCGGTTCTCGATTTTCTTCAACAACCTGCCTTTAGCCGGCCTGGTGATCGACCGCCAGGGTTTGATCAAAGAGGCCAATCAGCGGGCACGCACACTCTTTGCTCTGGGCCATCGACCGGCACACCGGCACTTTTTTGTACGTCTGATCGAGGATTCCAGACGCGGCGAGGTCATCCACGCCTGGTCGCACCTCACCGGGGAGCAGACGCGTGAATTCCCCGAGGTTGGTTTTCAATCACACGAAGGCGCTGCCTTCGTCGGCGATCTGCACCTGTGCAGACTCCCCGAGATGATCGATGAGGCCCCCTGTTACATCTGTGTGGTCATCGACCGCACCGAGGCGGTGCGGCAACGCCGCGCCCTGGCCGACGCCACCGAGCGGCTGCGCGAGAGCCAGGAAGGCTATCGCGTTCTGGCGGAGTTCAGCACCGATTGGGATTACTGGCTCGGGCCGGACGGCCGCTATCGCTATGTCTCGCCCGCCTGCGAACGCTTGACCGGCTATCCGGCCGAAGCCTTTTTAGCCGACCCCGAGCTGCTCGCGACGCTGATCCATCCGGACGACTTCGAGTGCTGGCGCCGTCACCTCGACGACACACTCGCGGATGATGTCGAGGACGTCGATACGCTTGAGTTCAGACTCATCGCAGCCGACGGCCAGACACACTGGATCGAGCATCTCTGCCGGCCCGTGAAGAGCGAGGACGGACGTTTTCTCGGTCGCCGCGGCGCCAACCGCGACATCACCGAGCGCAAGCGCATCACCAGGGCGATGGAGCGCAGCGAACATTTTCTCAATGCGACCGGCGAGATCGCAAGGGTCGGCGGCTGGGAGATGGATGTGGCAACCGAGCGGGTGCGCTGGACCGACATGACCTATCGTATCCACGATATGCCGCCATCGGACGATCCGCCTCTGGGCAAGGCCTTGGACTTCTTCCATCCGGCGGATCGCAAGCGGCTTAAGCATCGGCTGGATCGCGCCGTCAAGCAAGGCGAACCCTACGATCTGCAACTGCGCATGACCACGGCCACAGGCCGTGAGATCTGGGTCCAGACCACCTGTCAACCACTGCTCGAGGCAGATCGCGTGACCAAGCTCCAGGGAACCATCCAGGATATCAGTCATCTGAAACGCTCCGAAGTCCAGTTGGAATTTCTGGCGCATCACGATCCCCTGACGGGATTGGCCAATCGCAGCCTCTTTCGTGCCCGCCTGGAGCAGTGTCTGCAGCGCGCGGGCCGCAAAGGCACGCATGTCGGGTTACTGTTCCTGGACCTGGACCGTTTCAAATACGTCAACGACAGTCTGGGCCATTCAGTGGGCGACCAGTTACTTGAACGGGTCGCCGCTGCACTGGCTACCCAGGTGCGCAACTCGGACACCATCGCCCGCCTGGGTGGAGACGAGTTCGTCCTGGTCATGGACGATTTCGTCAACCCACGCCTGGCCGCGAGATTTGCGCGGCGCCTGCTCGCTGTCCTGGATCATCCCTTCCCGACCGAAACGCGTGAGCTGCACATCACGGCCAGCATCGGCATCAGTATCTTTCCCGATGATGGCACCGACATCGAGACGCTGTTGCGCCATGCCGATATCGCTATGTACCGGGCCAAGGAGAGCGGACGCAATTGCTTCAATTTTTACGAGTCATCCATGTCGATCGGCGCCGCCGAGCGCCTGCGCCTGGAGCAAGAGCTACGTGGCGCCCTGGCGCGCAACGAGATGACGCTGCACTATCAACCACAGGTGGCATTCAGCGACGGTAGCCTGCGCGGCGTGGAGGCACTGTGCCGCTGGGAACATCCGCGTCTCGGTCTGATCGCCCCCGATCTGTTCATCCCCGTGGCAGAGGACAGCGGCCTGATCGGCGAACTCAGTGCCTGGGTCCTCGAGCAGGCGTGCCGCCAGCTCATCCTCTGGGATGCGGCCGGCTTGAGGGTGCCGCGGGTCGCGGTAAACCTGCCGATGCGCGAGATCGAGCGGATCGATCTGGTGAACCGGGTTAAACGAACGCTTGAGCGGACCGGGCTGGCACCGGGTCGTCTTGAGTTGGAAGTCACCGAGTCGATGATCATGAAACGCCTGGAGAATGCCATCGCGACACTCGGCGCCCTGCGCGACCTTGGCGTGGTCCTGGCGTTGGACGACTTCGGAACCGGACATTCGTCTTTGACCAGTTTGAAAAAGCTGCCGCTGAACCGCTTGAAGATGGACAAGTCGTTCGTGGACAAGCTCGGCGTGAACCCGGAAGACGACGCGATCGCACGGGCCGTGATCGCCCTGGGTCGCAGTCTCGGCCTCGGAGTGATCGCCGAGGGCATCGAAACCCGCACCCAACATGACTTTCTGCACGACGAACGCTGTGACGAGGGGCAAGGTTATCTGTATGGTCGCCCCTTAGCTGCAGTGGCCTTCATGGAGGCTTGGTCGTTGACGCAGGGGAGCAACCCGGCGAAGAGCGATCTGGCGGGGTCGGAGCCGTAGCGCGAAGCGGAGCCGCAGCCGGGGCACAACGCCTGATCGCTGCACCGACCATCGCTTCTGAAAACCCACACGAAACGAGACGCCAGGTCATGACGACCCGAGTACCGAGTCACCTCGACAGCATCGCCTTGGCGGGGATGTCGGAGCACATCAGCAGCGAAGCCGTGCCGACCGGCATCGAGGGTCTGGACTTCGTCCTGCAGGGCGGTCTCCCGAGCGGGCGCCCCACCTTATTGCGTGGTGCGGCGGGGACCGGCAAGACCGTCATCGCTCTAACCTTTCTCTGTCACGGCATTGCCGCCGGCGAGACCGCCGTCTTCGTCACCTTCGACGAGGATCCCGAGGCATTGCTCGGCCACGCCGAGGGTTTCGGATTTCCCGCCCGGCGCTATGTCGCGGAAAAGCGTCTGCGCATCCTGGACATGCGCCCGGATCGCAACGAGGTTCAGGTCGGGGAAACCATCGAGCTCACGGCAATCCTCGCCCGCATCGACTATGCCGTGGACACGCTCGGCGCAACCCGCCTGGTTCTGGATGCAGTCGACGGCATGGAGGCCGGTTTTTCGGATCTCCCGAGTCTGCGCGGTGAGCTGACGCATGTGTTCGACTGGATTCGCGAACGCGCCGTGACCTGTGTCATCACGGTCGGCGAGTATGCCGACTTCAGCACCCGCTACGGACTGGAAGACTATATCGCCGACTGCGTGATCGCCCTCACGCAGGAGGTCAGCAACCGTGTCATGACCCGCGTGCTGCGCGTGGTCAAGCGCCGGGGCGGTGCCCACGGCTCCAACGAATATCCCTTCCTCCTGGACCGCGGCGGGATCTTCCTGGTCCCGGTGACCGGATCCATCCTCAGCGCCAGGGTGTCTGACGCGCGTCTGTCCACCGGCATCTCCGGGCTGGATGCCATGCTGGGCGGAGCGGGCCCTTACCAGGGCTCGATCACGCTGCTCTCGGGTCAGGCCGGCACCGGCAAGACCAGTATCGCCTGCAGCGTTACCCGCGCCGCCTGCGAGGCCGGGCTCTCGGTGCTGTATATCAGCTTCGAGGAGAGCCTCGACGAGCTGATCCGCAACCAGCGCAGTATCGGCATCGATCTCGCCCGCTATCACCGCATGGACAACCACAGGGTCGATGGCCTTGGTGCCCTGCTGATGCAGCCGGTCCGCGCGGTGGAGCTGGGCCTGGAGGAGCATCTGATGCGGGTCATCCGCTCGGTGCGTCAGCATCGCCCGGCGCTGGTCATCCTGGATCCTGTCAGCGGACTGGCCGGACGCAGCCGCGATCCGGTCGCCAAGGAAATGCTGCTGCGCCTGCTCTACCTGATTAAGGAGGAAGGCGTCACCACGGTCGCAACCGAGCTGCTCGGCGACGACAGCTCGGGCGTCAGTCATCTGGACGTCTCCTCCATCATCGATGTCTGGATCAAACTGCGTCGCCACGAAAACGATGGCGAGATGAACCGGCTGATCACGGTCGTGAAGGCCCGCGGCTTGCCAACCTCTGACCAAGTCAAGGAGTTTCGAATGAGCACGGAGGGCTTACGGATCGTTGATCCATATCTCGGCGAGGGCGGCATTGTCTACGGCACTGCACGCCTGGCACGGCAGGCCGAGGACGAGGAGGCCATTGATCAACTGCATGTCGAGCTCGAACGCTCTCGTCAGCTGCGTGCCGAGCTGAGCGAGATCCAGGCCGCCAACGAGCGTCTGGCACGGGCCGAGCAAGAGGCCAGAACCGCCGATCTCGACCGTCAGGTCGCACAGATCGAGCGCCGTCTGACGAGCATTGAGCGCGCCCGCGTCGCGGTTGGACGGGGGCGCGCGTGACGACACATCTGTTGAGACTCTATATCGCCGGACGGACACCGGCCGCCGACCGCGCCGTGCGCAATCTGGAGCGACTCGCCGCCGAGGTCGCCACGGCCGATCTATTACTTCAGATCGAGGTGATCGATATCCTGGAGCGTCCGCAACTGGCCGAGGACGAGCGGATCCTGGCTACGCCCGTCGTCATCCGGAAGCTGCCACCGCCGATGCGCCGGGTCGTCGGCGATCTGTCCGAGTACGAGAAGGTCTTGATTGGTCTCGATTTGAAGGTCGGCTGATGCCTGCGAGCCGCGTTCAGTTCGAGCTGATCGTCGCGTCGGCATCGGATGCCATCCTGATGCTGGACGATCAGGGCATCATTGGTTACGCGAATGCCGCCGCCGTGTCGCTCTTCGATTGTCCCCTTGATGCCTTGCTGGGCGCGGACTTCGGCTTCATCGTGATCCCCGACGAGCCGACCGAGATCGAGATTCCGTGCGCCGGCCGCGTCGTGTCGGCAGATCTGCGCAGTGTCGAAATGACCATGGACGGCAATGCGGTAGTGCTGGTGTATCTACGCGACGTTACCGAGCGCAAACTTGCCGAAAGCGCGTTGCAGGCGGCCAACACGCGACTGCAAGAGTCGCAGCGCATCGCCCGCTTCGGCTATTGGGAATGGCAACCGCAGACGCGCCTGCTGTCCTGGTCGCAGATGGTCTACGAGGTGTTCGGGCAGGACCCGAACACCTACACCCCAACCTATGAGGGCTACTACAGGGCGGTTCACCCCGCAGACCGATCGCCACTGAAAGCTGCCGAGTTGGCGGCCCGGCTCACCGGTGTGCTGGAGCAGGAGCACCGCATCATCCGGCCCGACGGCGCGGTGCGCTGGGTTCGTCAGGTGGCGCGGCTTCTAACCGGCGATGGGGAACACCAAGGCTGGATGCTGGGGACGGTCCAGGATATCTCCGAGCGAAAATTCGCCGAGACGCGACTGCGTGATCGCGAACGCTTGATCCAGATCGCCGCGGAAGTCGCCCGCATCGGCGGCTGGGAGGTCGACCTGGATGCCAACCGGGCCATCTGGTCCGACGAGGTGTGCCGGATCCATGAGGTGGCGCCCGGCACGATCGCCCCCGTCGAGGAGGGTATCGCCTTCTATGCCCCCGAATGGCGCGAGCGGATCACGCAGGTCTTCTCCGCCTGCGCCCGTGCGGGCGTCGGCTATGACGAAGAGCTTCAGATCATCACGGCGAAAGGCCGACGCGTCTGGGTTCGCACCACCGGTGTGGCGGTGCGCGACTCCACGGGAAAGATCACGCGCGTACAGGGCGCCTTTCAGGACATCAGCGAGCGCAAGGTCGCCGAAGAGCGCCTCCGGCTCTCGGCGGCCGTCTTCGAAAACACCAGCGAGGGTGTGATCATTACCGATACCACTCCGGCAATCATCGCGGTCAACCCGGCGTTCACCGAGATCAGCGGCTACAACACGCAGGACGTCCTGGGCCGCAACCCGAACCTGCTCAAGTCCGGACAGCATGAGCCGGCGTTCTACGACGAGATGTGGCGGGCCCTCCTGGACCGGGGACACTGGCGCGGCGAAATCTGGAACCGTCGTCAAGACGGCGAGATCTATCCGCAGTGGGTCAACATCAACGCCGTGCGCTCGGATCTGGGCCAGACCACCCATTACGTCGGCGTCTTTTCCGATCTGAGCGACATCAAGCGCTCCGAGGCGCAGATCGAACGGCTGGCGCACCGTGACCCGTTGACCGATTTACCCAACCGCCTCCTGTTTCGGACCCGACTGGAGCAGGCACTGCTGCGCGCTGGCGCCAGCTGCACCCGCGTGGGCATGCTTCTGATCGACCTCGATGGCTTCCGCCATGTGAACGACAGTCTCGGGCACGCGGCCGGTGACATCGCCCTGCGCGAGGTCGCCAAGCGCCTGACCGCCCTGGTGCGCATCGACGAAACCGTGGCACGCCTGAGCGGCGACGAGCTGGCGCTGCTGATCTAAGCCGACGAGGATATCGACGCCCGCGCCACATTGATGGCGGAGCGCATCGGCGCAAGCCTGAAGGAGCCCTTTGCGGTGGGGGACTCCGAGCTCTTCCTCAGCGCAAGCATCGGCATCGCGGTCTATCCCGACGACGGCGAGGATGTCGCGGCACTGCTGCAAAATTGCGATGCCGCGCTCTACCAGGCCCGCGAGTGCGGCGGCGACACCTACCGTCACTATGCGCGCACCCTGACGGATTATGCGCGCCAGCGGGTGACCTTGACCTCCGAGCTGCACCATGCGATCGAGCGTGACGAGCTGACCCTGTTCTACCAGCCGCAGGTCGAGACCGACACCCGCCGGATCGCCGGGCTGGAGGCGCTGATCCGCTGGCATCATCCCGAGCGCGGTCTGGTCATGCCCGACAGCTTTATCGGGTTGGCCGAAGACACAGGACTGATCATCCCGCTCGGCGCATGGGTTCTGCGGCAGGCCTGTCTTCAGGCCCACGCGTGGGAACTCGCGCGGCTCCCGTTCGGCCGGATCGCCGTCAACGTGTCCGGCGTTCAGATTCAGCGCAGCGATTTCGCACAAACGCTTGCGTCCATCCTGCGCGAGACCGGGCTCGATGCCGGCCGCATCGAGCTGGAGCTCACCGAGACCTTCATCATGGATCTGCGTCAGGAGGCGCCTCGCCTGCTCGGGGATCTGAAGCGCCTTGGGGTTGCGCTGGCGATGGATGATTTCGGGACTGGCTACTCCTCGCTTGCCTATCTGAAGGGCCTGCCCTTCGATACACTGAAGATCGATCGCAGCTTCATCAGCGGATTGCCGGACGACGCCGCCAGTGCCGCGATCGTCACCGCCATTACCACGCTCGGCACCAGTCTGGGTTTCCATGTCCTGGCAGAGGGGGTCGAGACCGAGGCTCAGCGCCAGTTTCTCATCCAGGTCGGCTGCCTGCACGCGCAGGGTTATCTCTTCAGTCAACCGGTTCCCGCCGATGCGATCGCCGGGCTGATATCGCGGATCGCACAGGCGCCGCCACGGCACGACTGAACGGGCACAGCCGCCGCAACTCTGGGCTCTGGGCTCTGGGCTCAGCCTGGGGGTGCGCCAAAACAAGCCGACCCGGCACAATCCAATCGGACAAGCAGATCAGACGTCGTCGTCCCGGCCATCCGCGGGTATGATGGCAGCATCCTCGTCAAACCAACCCCCTGCCGGGATCCGCATCAGGCGATCGGGATCCTTAGCAGGGCCCCGTAGCGAGATCAACCGCAGACGATGACAGCCAAGATGGATCACGCGGAGCTGGTTGGGCTCCGTGAGCGCGCCCGGCAAATCCTTCGAGACCGGTCCTTCGACGGCACCCTCGATGCGTTCGAGCGCGGCGATCTGGATCTGGAGCGGCTCCTTGAGGAGCTGCATATTTACCATGCCGAGCTCTACCTTCAACAACTGTCGTTGCATGAGAGTCAACGGGCCAACGAACGCGCCCTCGCCCGTTTCACCCGCCTCTACCAAGAGCTGCCCATCCCGACTCTTTTGATTAGCGGGCAAGGATGGATCAAGGACGCCAACGCAGCCGCCCACCGACTGCTGCGGATCGATTGTCGCCTGTTCTCCCATCTCGCCGCCGAGGGGCATGCCGCTGTGCTGGAGAAGGCACTGTTCGAGGCCCGCAGCACCGGACGCGCCGACCGCAGCGAAGTGCACCTGCGCGCCTTGGGCGATGGCAACCTCATCGCCGATCTGCGCTTGATCCGCCTGCCGGAGACCAACGGCGACGAGGCGGAGCTAGTCTGCAACCTGATCGACCAAACCGAGCAGGTCGCCGCACGCGACGATTTGATTACGGCTAATCGCCGCTTGCGGCTCCAGGAAGAGCGTTATCACATCGTTGCTGATTTCGCCCCGGATTGGGCCTATTGGATGGGCGAGGACGGGCGCTTCCGCTATGTTTCACCGGCCTGCGGACATATCAGCGGCTATCCGGCCGCGGCCTTTATCAAGGATCCCGAGCTCTTCATCCGAATCATCCATCCGGACGACCACGATCTCTATCACGCACATCTGCATGGCGAACAATCACGGATCGGACATGCGCCGCTACGCTTTCGCATCCATACGCGCACCGGCGAGCTGCGCTGGATCGAGCATCTCTGCACGCGGGTAACGGACTCCAATGGTCGCGCACTCGGGCACCGCGGCTCGAATCTGGACGTCACCGAGAAAGTGGCGCTCGAGACAGCGCTCGCGATGGCCTCCGCGGTGATTGATGCCAGTTCCACCGTTGCCTTCCACTGGGCGCCGGATCCCGGCTGGCCGGTTGTTTACGCCTCGGCGAACATCAACCGCTGGGGCTATCCGATCGAGCGGTTTCTCAACCGCGATCTGACCTATCTCGACCTTGTCGATCCCCGTGATCGGGACCTCCTGGTGCGCGCCTTCGAAGCCTTCTTCGCGGAGCAGAGGGATGTCTTCCTGCAAACCTACCGCATCCTGTGGGCAGATGGATCGACGCATTGGGTCGACGAGGAAACCCGTTGCGTCTATGACCAGGATGGCCAGCTCGCCTATTTTCACGGGATCGTCAGCGATGTCAGCGCACGCGAGCTGGCGCAACGCGCCCTGAAGCGCCAATTCGATCTCCAGGGACTGGTGGCGGAGATCTCGTCGCGTTTCGTCAACGCTGACTCGCAACACACCCATCAAGTGCTTAATGCGGTCCTGGAGCGCATCGGCCGATTCTTCGGCGTCGACCGGTGTTATCTGCTGCGCTTCCCCGACAACGCCGACAGCGCCGACAGCGCCGACACCATGAGTATGAGTCATGAGTGGTGCGCCGACGGCATTACGCCCTTCATCGATGATTGCCGGGATATAAGGCTCTCCACGGCACCCTGGTGGTCGGCGCAGCTGCGCCGACGCAAGCCCTTCCAGATCCCGGATGTTCGGTCACTGCCGGCTGAGGCCGTCGCGGAGCGCGCCGAGCTCGAACGTCAATCGATTCGCTCGCTCCTGAGCGTCCCCATGATCAGCCAGGGTCGCGTGATCGGTTCACTCGGATTCGATACCGTCAAGGCACATGCCTGCTGGACAGATGAAGAGACCCAGATCCTTCAGTTGGTCGGCGAGGTCATCGCCGGCGCACTCGTGCGGATCGCGTCCGAAGAGGAGCTGCTGGCAAGCATGAGCCGCTATCGCCAGGTCACGACCCTGATGAGCGACGTCGCCTATTCCTGCCTGGAGCATGATCACGAGGGATTTCGGGTCGACTGGATGACCGACTCGATCGAGGGCGTCATCGGCTATAGCGTGCCGCAAATCCGGGCCATGCGCTGCTGGGGGCCGCTCGTGGCGGAGGAAGATCGGGCGCTCTTCGAACGCAGCGTGATCGGACTTGAGCCCGGCGCCACAGCCGACTGCGAACTGCGACTGCGTCATCTCAACGGAACCTTCCGCTGGGTTCGTGCGACGACGACTTGCCTGCCTGACGACGCGGATGCACGCATGCGGCGCATCCTCGGCGCACTGGTCGACGTGACCGAAGCCAAAGCGCACGCCGCCGAGATCAAACGGCTGGCCCTGGTGGTCGAGCAGAGCCCCAGCATCATCGTCATCACGGACACGAGCGGGACGATCCAATACGTCAACGGTCGCTTCTGTGAGGTCACAGGTTATGGCGCGGACGAGGTTCTGGGTCATCCGGTCGAGATGCTGCGAACCGAGACAGCCGACCCGGACGGCGATGCCGAGCTTTGGAGCGCCATCGAGCGCGGCGAAACCTGGAAAGGCGAATTCGAGAACCACAAGAAATCCGGCGACGCCTATTGGGAATATGCCCGCATCACGCCGTTACGCGACGGTGCCGGCCTCATCACCGGGTATGTGAAGCTCGCCGAGGACGTCAGCGATCGCAAGCTCCTCTCGCAACGCCTGGCCTATCTGGCTCAATACGATCCGCTGACCGGACTGCCGAATCGACTCTTGATGCGCGAACGCATCGAGCAGGCGCTGAGCGATTCGGCTCGACGCAACGCCGGCGTCATCTTGCTTTCGATCGATGTGGACGATCTCAGATCGGTCAACGACTCCATCGGCCATCGCGCCGGCGATCAGTTGCTGTGCGCGGTCGCGGAGCGCTGGCAACCCCTGATGGGCGATGACGACCTCCTGGCTCGGTTCAGCGGTTTCAACTTCGTGGTTCTGAATGTCTGTACGGACATCGCACCGCGGTGCGATGTCGACATTCAGCCGAGCCGCATCGCGGACGCCACCGCTCTGGCCGAGCGTTTCAAGGCGTCCCTTCAGCAACCGATTGTCCTGGACGGACAGGCGGTGGTCGTCAGCTGCAGTATCGGCATTGCGCTCTATCCGGAGGATGCCGGCACGGCCGAGGAGCTGATCAGCCGTGCGGATGCGGCACTGCACGTGGCCAAAGCCGATGGTCGGGGCCTTTACCGCTTCTTTACCTCGGCCTTGAACGAAGGCTTGCAGGAGCAGTTTCGGCTTGAACAGGCGCTGCGCCGTGCGATCGAGTGCGGCGAGCTGCTCCTGCACTATCAGCCGCGTGTCGAGATCGAGACCGGCCGCATTCTCGGGCTTGAGGCATTGGTGCGCTGGAATCATCCGCAATTAGGCATGGTGGCACCAAATCGCTTCATTCCGATCGCCGAATCGAGCGGATTGATTCTGAAGATCGGACCCATGGTGATTCGACTGGCATGTGAGCAGATTGCAGCCTGGCAGAGTGCCGGGGTTCCGCTGGTGCCGGTCGCCTTGAATCTCTCGGCCAACGAGCTTTACCGGGACGGACTGGCCGACCAGATCCGCGGAATCGCATCGGAACTCGGAATACCCCACTCGCTCCTGGATCTGGAGGTCACGGAAAGTGCGGCGATGCGATCGATCGATCAGGCGATCAGCGTCATGCGCGAGCTGCGCGACAGCGGGTTCAGGCTCGCGATCGACGATTTCGGCACCGGTTATGCTTCGCTGAACTACCTGAATCGCCTGCCTGTCCACACCCTGAAGATCGACCGGTCTTTCCTTGCCGAGATCGGCAGCGGACATCCGGGCCAGGCGCAGGCCGAGACCATCGTCAAGGCCATCATCGGTCTCGGCAACAATCTGGGCCTGGGGTCCATTGCCGAGGGTGTGGAAACCGATGCACAACGCACCTTCTTAATTGCCCATGGCTGTCGGGAAGCGCAGGGCTATCTGTTTAGTCGACCTTGCCCGGCCGAGAGTATCGAGACGCTTCTGCGCAGCGGTGTGATCGCGTTTCCGGGATCGATTCAGGTTTAACAAGACAGCCGGGCCCATTGGCTTTGGCACGGTCGGCTCACCGTGACGGGACGAACGGCGTGGGGCGATCGCGTCGCCCCACGCGCGGGACTTAGAGCATGACGCGGTCGATGACGTGCACGATTCCGTTACTGGCAGTGATCGAGTGTGAAATGGTCGCATCCCCGACCTTCAGATTACCCGCAACACCGACCACCACCGGCTGACCCGCTAGATTCGGCGCGCTCACCCCCTGCATCATCTGCGTCGTACTCAGGCGACCTGGTACCACATGCGCCGAAACCAGCGCTCGCAACGCCTCGGGATCGGCCATCATGGCATCGAGCTGCTCTTGCGGCAGGCGCGAGAAGGCTTCGTTGCTCGGTGCGAAGACGGTATAGGGGCTCTCGCCATCGAGGATCGCAGCGGAGCCCGCGGCAGTGATCGCCGCCTGCAGCGTGCTGAAGATCGCCGAGCCACTGGTAATGTCGCCGAGCGTTTTGCCAGCGCCGTAGCCAGCCATTCGCGTCGTGTCGTACCCTTGGAACGGATCGGACGGCTTGGCATTGACCAATCCGGCGCGTGCCCGCTCGCGGGTCTCCTCGTCGGCGTACTTACTGCCGAGGGCCAGCGCGGTCAGCGGCCCGAGGGCGACCGCAAGAATAACAGCGATGGTCCAAGGATTTGTCTCAGGTGCTTTTTCGGTGCTCATCGTCGGATTCCTCGTAATCGTTTGCGCTTGGATGGATCGGTTCCGGGGTCGCTGCGACAACATCATGTCTTCGGCTGACCACCATTACCTACCTGCGTGGTCAAGAATTTGGGCGGCCTGAACAGACACAAGGAATTCACTGTTCGAAACATGGTCATTGCGCCGATTCAGGCGTTCAAGAGGTGTCCTAGAGCGCATCCCCGCCCCGGCCTCCGATAATGAAACCCAGCTTTATCCAATTGAATTATATTATTTTTTAATGCAAGAGGAGGTCAAATCATGTCCACTGGAGCCGTCAAGGGAATCGAGGTACTACTGATCGCAGGCGCCGTCTTCTGGTTCGCCTACTCTCAGCTCAATGCACTCAAACAAAGTAAACCGACCGGCGCCGACAAAGCCGACTCAGCCACGGAGGGACAGAACGGGGAACACGCCCAGGAGGGGGAACAATCATCCAGCCCATCACCGACTCCGCCACACGGCAACGACTGACATCGAGGGCTTGATCGCCGGGCGGATCGCGATCCAACCCTCATCCACGGCCGGCAAGTCAGGCGTCATCGGCGCGACAGATAGGCGCCGACAGCCTCTTTCAAGTTGTCGAACCGGCCTCTGAGGTCGGCCAACGACTCCTGTACCTCGGCAGAAATCGTCACGCCTTTCGGGAGCTGCCTGAGCGCCGCGGTATGCTCGTGACGCCACTCAGCCATGCGCTCAAGCAGACGCGTGAGTGTCTCGTCCACCCGCGCGCCCTTGTCCGATCGATCGTAGCCGAACTCGTAGTCGACGATTTCTTCGGTGACTTCGCCTTTAAACAGTCGATACAGCTCAACCTGGATGCATTTGGCGCTGTAGTTGATCCGCCCGTCCTTCTCCAGACGCCGCACGCTCATGCGAATCTGCGTTGTCTCGAGCATCTGCAGCGGGGCAATGCGGGCGGCGCGTTTGACGAAGTCGTGATCCTCGGCCAGACGCAGCGACTCATCGAACCCGCCGACCTGATCGAAGAGGTCTTTGTCGACAAAGATCGCAAAACCGCCGGCATGCGGATCGCTCTTGAGGTTCAGCTTGACGAAGTGGTTGGCGAGTTCGAAAAGGAGCTGATCAAGCGGGTTGTCCGAGTCGGGCTCGAACCAACAGGTTGCCAGTCGAATCCCCTCGGATGTCATCTCCGCCAGCGCCTTCTCCAGAAAATCGTCCGGCGGGATCACATCGGCATCGAAGAAAAAGACTCGCTCGCCGCGCGCCACTGCTGCGCCGCGATTACGCCCGACCGCCGGCATCCCGCCTTCGGTAAGCACAACGCCGCGTGCGCGACAGATCTCGCGCGTGCCGTCGGTCGAGCCGGCATCGGCAACGATGATCTCAAAGTCGCGCCAGGTCTGTCGCTCGAGCCGATCGAGCAATCCGGGCAGCAGCGCAGACTCGTTCAAGGTCGGAATAACGACACTCGCTTTCATGGCTTGGCCCTCGCAAGGTCATGCTCTTCGATCAGATCCAGCGAGTCGTCCAGCGCCGTGGCAAGCAACGAGCGGTACATCGCCTCGGGCAGATCGAACCCGCCATCGCGACACACCGACGCATACCACAGTGCGCTCGCTTTGGGTGTGCGGCGTAAGCTTTGGTAGTCCACATGGATCAATCCGAAGCGCTTGGACAGACCCAGAGCCCATTCAAAATTGTCCAACAGACTCCAGACGAAATAGCCCCGTACATTGCTACCGGCATCCAACGCCGTACGCAGCATAAACAGATAGGCTTCCAGATAGTCCCGCCGTGCAACGTCGCGCACACTGCCGTCGGCTTCGACCCGATCGGCGAAGGCTGCACCGTTCTCTGTCACATAGACAACCGGATTGCCGTAACGCTCGCGCAACCAGGTCAGTGTGTCGAGAAAACTGCGTGGGTAAATCTCCCAGTCCATGTCGGTGTGGACTGCATTCGGATCCGGGCTGCGCGCGAGCCGAAAGCCGATCCAGGGTAGCCGGGTGCGCTCGATGATGATCCGCGAATAATGATTGACGCCGACAAAATCGACCGGCTGGCCGATCAGCTCCAGATCCCCCGGACGCAAGGTCCAGTTAAACAGCGACAACAGACGCCTGACCGGCCCCGGATAGCGCCCCACCAGGATCGGATCAGCGAAGAGCCGATTTACCAGTGCATCGATGTGCTCCGCCAGGCGGATATCGGAACGTCGCCGCGGGATCACCGGGAAGAGATTGAGCGCCGGCCCGACCAGCGCCCCCGGAACCACCTGACGCAGACGCTCCAGCGCGGCGCCATGCGCCAACAGCAGATGATGGGCGACGCGAAACGCCATCAAGGGATTGCGGTGACCCGGGGCATGGTCGCCGGAGACATAGCCCGCCGTGACGATCGTCAGCGGCTCGTTGATGGTCACCCAATGCTTGACGCGATCGCCGAGACGTCGCGCGACCAGCTCCGTGTAGTCGGCAAACCGCCAGGCGGTGGAGCGCGCCTCCCAGCCGCCGCGCTGCTGCTCGAACCAGGGCAGATCCCAATGGTAAAGGGTCACGAACGGCTTGATCCCGCGTTGCAGCAGTCCGTCGACCAGCCGGTCATAAAAATCCAGACCGACTTGATTGACCGGTCGCTCGGGCGCGCTCACGACGCGCGGCCAGGACACGGAGAACCGATAGGCGCCGAGCCCGAGCGTCGCCATCAGATCCAGGTCTTCGCGGTAACGCCGATAGTGATCGCAGGCGACCGCCGCGTTGCTGGCATCGCGGATGCGTCCAGTGCGGGCCGTGAAGCGATCCCAGATCGAGGGGGATTTCCCGTCGGCATCCGGGGAGCCTTCGATCTGGAAGGCCGCTGTCGCGGCCCCCCAGAGGAAATGCTCGGGAAACTGGATTCGCATCATCGATCCCCTCGCCTGAAACCAAACCCGCCGCAGCCCATGCGCGGCGTTCGCTCGGTGATTGCCGGCACGCCGCCGAGCCGAGCATCCCCCAAAGCTCGCCATCGACCGGAGTCCGACGGACAGCCGAACGCGATCGTGATAGATTTTGGCCTCAAGGCCCCTGCTCCGAAAACCGCCACGGAACCGCACACGGTATGGATCCTATCGACCCGATGACAGATCTCACGAATTTGACCGCACGCATCGGCCGAGTGCATCTGCGCCAGCGCCTTGGATTAGAGGGCGATCATGAGGTCTTTGTGCTGCGCCGGCCTGGCGCTCACTTCTTCTACCCGGAGAATTGGTACTCGGTCCATGGCGTGATCCGCACCTGTCTGCGTCTGAGCGGACTCTACGGCCGCGCCCAGCGCAACGCCCGCAACCTGCAGCTCCGCCATCACCGCGTGACCATCGCAAATCTGCCGCCGGCGTTCGAGGGCTTCCGCATCCTCCACCTGAGCGATCTGCATGTGGACATGGAGAGCCGCAACACTCACGCCATCGGCGAGCGCGTGCGTGATCTGGACTATGACCTGTGCGTGCTCACCGGCGACTATCGCGCCCGAACCTTTGGTCCGATCGACCAGGTGCTCACGGGCATGGCCAGCATCCGCGTCCAGCTCAAAGGGCCGGTCTACGGTATTCTCGGTAACCACGACACCCTGCGCTTAGTCCCCGGCCTGGAGGATCTCGGGATCCGCATGCTGCTGAACGAGGCGGCGGTGATCGAGCGTGATGGACAGAGACTTCACCTCGCCGGCGTCGACGACGCGCACTATTACCAAGTCCATAACATCGACCGTGCATCCGCCCAGATCCCGGAAGACGCCCCGGCCATTCTCCTGTCTCACACACCGGAGGTCTATCGCCTTGCCGCCTATGCGGGTTTCGATCTCATGCTCAGCGGCCACACTCACGGCGGCCAGATCTGCCTGCCGGGCGGGACCCCGCTCGTCTGGGACGCCCGCTGCCCGCGCGCCATGGCCTCTGGATCCTGGCGCTACCGGGATCTCATCGGCTATACCTCGGTCGGCGCCGGAACCTCGGTGGTCAATGCCCGGCTGAACTGTCTGCCCGAGGTCACGCTGCATGTGCTGCACCGACAGTGCGACGCAGACGCTGAGGCACAACGGCCGGTCTCATGCCGAGCGGTTTGAAGGCTGGCGCACTCGCATGCCCACTCGCACTTAGACCCGACAGCTCATTTGCGCGCGGATCGCGCGAGCATGCGGTTAGCCAGCGCGCGCAGACGCATGGCGGCAGGCGTCAAGGCAAGGTCGATCAGAGTGAACGCGACGACCACGAAGACGACCTGGACAAGCGACAGACCCACGGCGCCTTGTACCATCAGCGCCGGAATCAGTGCCTCCGGGGTCTGATCGAGGAGCACAACCGAAGCGCTCGGCGGCCGACCCATGCGGCGCTTGATGAAGCTCGCGAGGATGTCGCCACCCATGGCGCCAACGGCCACGGTCAGACCGATTCCCCATGAGAGACCCAACACGGCGGCGACCAGGGGCGTCGTCAGGAGCGCCGCGCCGACCCCGCGCCAGGTTTTCGAGCGCCCGAGAAGGGGTCGCCCGTCCC